>NZ_JACJPU010000021.1:0-85297 GCF_014696235.1 Sphaerospermopsis sp. FACHB-1194
TTTACTCCATCAAATACTTCTCCTGTTGATAATGTAGCTAAGTGATTGATTCCTAAATCAACTCCTACAAACTCTTGATTTTTCTGGGTTTGATTCGTTTCTATTTCTATTTTCCAAGAGATAAACCACTTGTCAGCTTGTTTACTGATGGTGACAGATTTCGGTTTATATCCTGTAGGGAGAATTTCATAAGTTTTTATCCAACCAATTACGGGTACTTTTACCTTTCTGTAGTCAATTTTTATGACACCATCTAAGGTAAAAGAATCATCTCTCCCTTTTTTCTTAAACTTAGGAAACCCTTTACTTTTTTTGAAGAAAGATTTAAAAGCATCTGACAAATATCTTAATGCGTATTGAGGGGCGCATTTAGACACTTCATAATACCAAGGATGGGTAGATTTAATGGCTGCTACTAACCATTTGTGTAAATCTATGGCTGTGGGAAATTTGATTTTGTCTTCTGGTTGCAGTTTGTTATGTAATAATACCTGTTGACAAAGTGCTAACCCTTGATTCCAAGCGTGTCTGGCTACTCCTGCGTGTTGCGCCAGTAGTAGTCGTTGTTGCTTGTTAACTTTGAGTTGGGTTTTGAATCCTAGTAGCATACAGTGATTTTACTGTAATTCTGTCACAAAGCAAAAGATGACAGGAAATTTTCAGTAAATGTGAGTATTTGTTAGTATTGGTTAAGAAAACATTAACTAGCTACTAACCCTAACTTTAGCGTTAAGCTTAGTTAGGGAAAAATTTTAGATGAATTATTGCGCTAGTTTACCGAAAATACTTGAAGTTTTGCGGTCCTGTATAACCAGTAATTTTGGCAAGTTCGTTTAAATTTTGTACACCACTATAGATTTGACCATTAATCACCCAAGAAGGGAAACCTTGAATTTTTGCAGCTTGACACAATGCTGGCTTACCTTTAGGACTGTCTGCTGCACACTCCACAGCTATATTATCGTCGATAATCTTATAAGCTTCTTTACCAAAGAGCAGCTTTTGTTCGTGGCAATGAGGACACCAATAAGCTACATATTCCTTAGCGCCTACTTTGACTAAATGTTCTGCTAAAGCAATTTCTGACTCTCCCGAAGTTGTAGTAATTTCCCAACCAAATGCAGGGTTAGGATTTTCCTTGGGAGCAAAGGCCGAAATTCGCTGAGGACCATCCGCATCTCCTACAGTGCCATCGGCATTAATACCAGAATAAACTCCCAAGGTGGCAATTAGCGTCACCATCCCGACAATAATAGCGGTAAAGAAGATTTGTCCGATATCTTCCCAATCACGTCCTAAAATCGTGAGGGTAAGCATACTCAAAGCAAACAAAGCCGAAGCGATGCAGTACCAACATAAAGCTTTGAGTTCAAATGCCAGGACATACATTAAATATGCACTAAATACAGTCATGGCGATCGCTCCCACCAACAGCAACCACCAAGTCAGCAATTCTATTTGTTTAGCGTTTTTGATCTTGTCTTTTTCCGCTGATTTTAATGCTAAGGGAGCTAAAGCCAATACGAACATACCCACGTATGCCAGCAAGCCAAACAAAGCTAAAGGTTGACCAAAAACAGTCCCCCAAGGGCTAGAAAGTACATCAGCACAACCTTTTACAGCTTCAGGAGTATTACAAAGAGGACTACCTCCGGTGAGCTTTTCAAAGGTGAGATAACCTGTATTCAGAATACCAAATCCGGCGATCGCCCCAATTAACGGACGCGACCATTTATGAATCCAAGGAGTAGAACGACGACGAATCATAATTGGTGATTGGTGATTGGTAATTGGTGATTGGTGATTGGTAATTGGTGATTGGTGATTGGTGATTGGTGATTGGTGATTGGTGATTGGTGATTGGTGATTGGTGATTGGTGATTGGGAAAATACAAATAATTTCCCCCTGCTCCCTGCTCCCTGCTCACCTGCTTCTTCCCAGTCCCCAGTCCCTAAGAATGTAACTTGACTGAGGAACTTGATTTAGTTTCACCTTTAGAATTCCAAGTGCGATGAGCAGCTTCCACAAATTGACTGACGCGAATTGGATCAATGGGTTGGGAAATTTGCCCGTGACGTTTTAAAGAACTGGAAACAATCACACCATCAGCAGCTTGCATTAGCGTACCCACATTTTCCCAATCAGCACCGCTACCGATAAAAACTGGTGTACCAGCAGCCGCACCACTAGCTAATTCTAGATCCTCTAAATTGGGAGGGCTACCAGTTGCCCAACCTGATAAAATTACCCCATCTGCTAAACCTCTTTCTATTGTGTCTTTCACAGCCACAGTCAGGTTAGGAGAACTTAAAGGACGGGCGTGTTTAACTAGCACATCAGCCAAAATTTTGACATCAGAACCTAATTCTCTACGATAGCGTAGTAATTCATGTGCCTCCCCTTCAATTAATCCTTGGTCAGTGGCCATTACCCCTGTGAGGACATTAACCCGGATAAATTGGGCTTTTACACAACTGGCGATCGCCATTGCACTTTTGCCATCATTTCTTAAAACATTTAAACCCACAGGTAAAGTTACTAAATTCTGTATCCGCTGTACTACCACCGTCATAGCACTGACAACAGCGGGATCAACTTGATTTTTAGTAAAAGGAGCATCAAAAAAATTTTCTACAATTAAGCCGTCTACCCCTCCACTGGCAAGGGCTGTAGCTTCTTGTTCAGCACGGTCAATTACCGCTTTCAGGCTACCTCCCCAACGGGCTGAGGTAGGTAAGGGTAGCAGATGAACTACGCCAATAATCGGTTTGCAAGTTTTGAATAGTTGATATAAGTCCACGTCTTTAATTTGAAGATGGCATTGTTCAGAGTTGAAAAATTAGTATTTAGCTATCAGTAATCAGTAATCAGCTAAATGATACCAATAACAAAGATTCAAAATTTTGAATTGGCTACAAATTACGCCAATACAAAAAAGCCAACTATTGCTCAAGTCCTGTCATTCTCTGTATTTCATCTCCAGACTGAAAGCTGAAAGCTGATAGCTGAAGGCTGATAGCTGATTGCTATACTGATATGCTTTGGCGTGTTATTCAGGATTTAATAAATCTCCTCATGCTGAAGATGTAAATTGTCGTTAAACCTTTCATAAGATATGTTAAGATAAAATATGGCTACAAGAGGAGTTTGCCACTCACAAGACGCAAGGCCGCTTCCCGTTGTTTAGGTTGATAGCTGTCAGTACATTACAGCACTAGCCTGAAGGTAGGGCAGCAATACTGCTTTATGGGCTTAGTCGCGTTAGCGATTTCCCGGAGGGTAGCGACTTCTCACCAACAGCCCTTTGGGCGGCTTCCCGATGGGTAAATTAACAACGCACACGCTGGGGTAATGTAAAATACCATTAAGCGAATCGTTAAAAAATATTAACAGTGTCTAAACTACCCAAAGACACCTAAATTTACCCTGGGAAACAAAATAACAAAGACATCATAGCATAACCACTATCATGAACCATGAATAGGGTTATATTTCAATGGGCACTTGCTGACAGTGGCGAATAGTCACTGTAAAATCCTAGTTATGGTGCGGGAAAAAGCACCTAGTTTAATGTTTGTAATGTTTGAAGAAAAGAGAAAAAAATTGAAGATTTTTTCAAAATATGGGTGACAAGCCAACGATTGCGATTTCACACCTGGGCTGCGAGAAAAACCGAATAGATACAGAACATATGTTAGGGCTGTTGGTAGAAGCAGGTTATGGTGTAGATTCAAATGAAGAGTTAGCAGATTATGTAATAGTAAATACCTGTAGTTTTATCGAAGCTGCCAGGGAAGAATCGGTAAGAACATTAGTAGAACTGGCAGAAGCCAATAAAAAAGTAGTGATTACTGGTTGCATGGCGCAACATTTTCAAGAACAATTATTGGAAGAGTTGCCAGAAGCAGTAGCGGTAGTTGGCACAGGAGATTATCACAAAATAGTCAATGTGATTGAGCGAGTAGAACAGGGAGAGCGAGTTAAACAAATTAGCTCCGAACCCACCTACATAGCTGATGAAACCACACCACGCTACAGGACAACAACCGAAGGAGTAGCATACCTGAGAGTTGCCGAAGGATGTGATTATCGTTGTGCATTTTGTATAATTCCTCATTTGAGAGGAAACCAGCGATCGCGTACAATTGAATCAATAGTAGCCGAAGCAGAGCAGCTGGCAGCGCAAGGGGTACAAGAGATAATTCTCATTTCCCAAATCACCACTAACTATGGATTAGATATTTACGGTAAACCAAAGTTAGCGGAACTCATTCGTGCCTTGGGGAAAGTAGATATACCCTGGGTGAGAATGCACTATGCTTATCCTACGGGACTAAGCCCAGATGTAATTGCGGCAATTCAAGAAACATCTAATTTCCTACCTTATCTAGATTTGCCGTTACAGCATTCTCATCCAGAGATACTTCGCGCCATGAATCGTCCTTGGCAGGGTAGAGTCAATGACGGAATTATTGAGCGCATCAAAACCGCCTTACCATCAGCAGTGCTGCGAACGACATTGATAGTTGGTTTTCCTGGAGAGACAGAGGAACATTTTCAGCATTTACTAGAGTTTACAGAACGACATGAATTTGATCATGTTGGTGTGTTCACCTTTTCTCCAGAAGAAGGAACACCAGCTTATAACCTACCCAATCAATTACCACAAGAATTGATGGTAGAACGACGCGATCAAATCATGGCATTACAACAACCTATTTCTCTCCGTAAAAATCAGGAGGAAGTCGGGAAAATAGTTGATGTCCTGATTGAGCAAGAAAACCCCGGAAGTGGAGAGTTAATTGGCCGTTCCGCCAGATTTTCCCCAGAAGTTGATGGTCAAGTCTATGTTACAGGCGAAGCCAGACTAGGAACAATCGTACCAGTCAAAATCACCAGTGCTGATGCCTACGACCTCTATGGTGAGGTGGTGAATGGTGATCGGTGACTGGGGACTGGGGACTGGGTAAGAAGCAGAGGAAAATTATTTGTATTTTTCCCAATCACCAATCACCAATCACCAATTACCCATTACCCATTACCTAACTTACAAAATATACCAATTCTCTAAAATTCGGCGACTGATTAAAGTCCTCAAACCCAGATTCGGTCGGACTGCCATAATTATAAATTATGAATTACGTATCCCTAACCGGACCGAAGGAAATATTACGAATTGGTATTAAGTATTCGGCTTACAAGTCCAAAATTCACAATAAAGAAAATCTAGGAGAATTAATGAATCTTACCTTTCAAGAACTAGGCATTTCCCAAGAGCGTGTTGAACAATTAGAAAAAATCGGCTTCACCGCACCTACCAACATTCAAATGCAAGCGATTCCCCAACTTTTGGCGGGTCGTGATGTAGTGGGTCAATCCCAAACAGGTACAGGGAAAACGGCTGCTTTTTCTTTGCCCATGTTGGAAAAATTGGATGTAAGTAAAAGAGCAGTACAAGCCTTAGTTTTAACACCGACTCGTGAATTGGCGATGCAGGTTCATGATGCCATTTCCCAGTTTATGGGTGATGATGGTTTGCGTGTTTTGGCTATCTATGGTGGTCAGTCTATTGACCGACAAATGATGCAGCTAAAACGTGGTGTTCATGTAGTTGTCGGTACACCAGGACGGGTAATAGACTTGTTGGAACGTGGTAGTTTAAAGCTCGACCAAGTGAAATGGTTTGTTTTAGATGAAGCCGATGAAATGTTGAGCATGGGTTTTATTGATGATGTCATCAAAATATTGTCCCAAGCTCCCGAAGATCGGCAAACGGCTTTATTCTCGGCAACTATGCCCCCATCTATTCGCCAGTTGGTGAATAAGTTTTTAAACTCTCCGGTGACTGTCACCGTTGAGCAACCAAAAGCTGCACCCAATAAAATCAACCAAGTAGCTTACCTAATTCCTCGACACTGGACAAAGGCTAAAGCTTTGCAACCTATTTTGGAAATGGAAGATCCAGACACAGCTTTAATCTTTGTCCGCACCAGACGCACAGCCGCAGAATTGACCAATCAATTGCAAGCTGCTGGTCACAGTGTAGATGAATATCATGGTGATTTATCCCAACAAGCACGGGAAAGATTATTAACTCGTTTCCGTAATGCCCAAGTACGCTGGGTGGTAGCTACTGATATTGCGGCACGGGGTTTAGATGTGGATCTGCTTTCCCACGTGATTAACTTTGACTTGCCTGATAGTGTAGAAACCTACCTGCACCGGATCGGCAGAACTGGTCGCGCTGGTAAAGAAGGTACTGCGATTTCTTTGGTACAACCATTTGAACGTCGTAAGCAACAGGCATTTGAACGCCATAACCGTCAAAGCTGGCAGGTGTTAACAATTCCTACCAGAGCGCAAATTGAAGCTCGACACATTCAGAAATTGAAAGATCAGGTTTCTGAAGCTTTAGCAGGTGAACGGTTGGCTTCATTCTTGCCCATTATTAGCGAATTGACTGAAAAATATGATGCTCAGGCGATCGCAGCAGCAGCTTTACAACTGGCTTACGATCAAACCCGTCCCGCTTGGTTGCAAAATGGTGTAGATGTTCCTGATGAAGAACCTACTCCCAAACCCAAACTCAACAAACGTCGTGATGGCGATCGCTCAGAACGCAATTTTGGCGGTGACTACAACGAGCGTTCTGGAGGTAATCGTGGACGTTCCTGGTCTAAGTCTGACAGAAATGGCGATGAAGGAAGGCCTACACCCAAACCCAAACTACGGAAGGAACGCCAAGAACGCTATGACCGTCATGAGTCTCCTGTTTTACCAGGTAATCAAAAACAGGTGTAGGTGATTGGTGATTGGGGACTGGTGATTGGTGATTGGTGATTGGTGACTGGGAAAATACAAATAATTTCTCCCTGCTCCCCATCTGCCCACCTCCCCATCACAGTTAATAAAGTTCAATTTTTCCAGGGTTGAGTAATTTGATCTATTTCGTCAAACTCATCCTTGGTCATGTTCCAACCTAAAGCGCCAACGTTCTGTTTTACTTGTTCGGGGTTTTTGACTCCCGCAATGGGTATCACGTTCCCCTGGGCAATTAACCAGTTAAGGGCTACTTGGGCAGGGGTACGATCATATTTATTACCGATTTTTTGCAATAAAGATAAAACTGGGGCAATTTTATTTAAACCATCTTGACTAAATCGCGGGTCTATGCTTCTAGCACCTGTGGGTTTATAAGAGGTGGTGTATTTGCCTGTTAATAATCCCTGAGCTAAGGGACTATAAGCTAATATTGTTACACCTAATTCACGGGCTGTCTGTAAAATCTCGTTGCTTTCAATTTGCCTTGTTAACAGAGAATAACGCACCTGGTTAACTGCTAGGGGTATTCCCCTTGCGGATAATATTTTGTGTACATTTCTCATTTCTGAGGCAGAATAATTACTGACACCTATTGCCCCAATTCTTCCCTTCTGTACCTCATCTGCTAAAGTGTTCATCAAAGTTTCTTGAGAGAGAAAGAATGTAAATGGCCAGTGAACTTGGTATAATTCTATTCTTTCTAATTGGAGACGTTTTAGACTTTCTGTTAACGCTTCAGAAACAGATTTTCCGTCCCAACGCCAAGGTAAAGGACCGAATTTAGTAGCAATTTGTACTTTTTGGGATGTTTGTTTGATGAACTTGCCTAAAAACTGTTCTGAAAGTCCTAAACCGTAAACTTCCGCAGTATCAAAGAAAGTGACACCTGCATCTACAGCAGTGGTAAAAGCTGCTTGCAGTTGTTCTTCTCCGTAATTATCCCCATAGTTCCAAAAAAGTTTATCACCCCAAGCCCAAGTTCCTAAACATAAAGGGGGAACGGTTAAGCCAGTTTTACCTAATGCGATCGCTTCCATTTTGCTAAAATAGATTTTAGTTACATTTCTTTACAGATTTAGTTTAACGTTTTATCTAAACTTGTTCAGGTGACTCCACAGTGGTTGAACATTTCGGTTTATCTTGATTAATGACAGGACTGACGCAAAACAGAACGAAAGTAGGGGTAATTCATGAATTACCCCTACGTAGGAATCAGATTTTTATTCCAATCTTGCATGAGTCCTAAATGAAATTAAATTCTGTAAACAATACAAAACAGTAGTTATGGCAGGTGATATTTTCGATACCCCAAAAGACTCCCTAACCGTACCCAAGGTCAACATACCGACTATGTTTAGGTTAGGGTTTTTTCAGATGGGGTTGAGTATGATGTCTATTTTGACTCTGGGGGTACTCAACCGAGTCATGATTCAAGAAATCGCCATTCCGGCGACAATAGTAGCTATAGTGTTAGCTATACCTGCTTTTGTCTCTCCGACGCGAATTTTATTTGGACAGATATCTGATGCTAAACCGTTGTTGGGTTATCATCGTACAGCTTATGTGTGGATCGGGGCGGCAATATTTGCGATCGCTGCTTTTTTAGCAGTACAAGTAATTTGGCAGTTAAACGCTATCAGTGGTGATAGTTGGGTGTGGACAACTCAAGCGATCGCTTGGACAGGAGTTTTAGGTTTAGTTTTTGCTATTTATGGTTTAGCAATTTGTGTTAGTGGTACTGCATTTGCCGCATTATTAGTAGATATTTCCGAAGAAGATAACCGTTCCCAAGTCGTTGGTATTGTCTGGTCAATGCTAATGGTTGGTATTGTTGTAGGAGCAATTGTTAGTTCTAGTTTATTAAAACAATTGGATGGAAATGCACCTTTAGAGACTTTACAATCTGCCATTAATAGATTATTTCTAATTGTTCCTAGTGTAGTATTTCTTTTCTCTATTATTTCTACTGTAGGTGTAGAAAAAAAATATTCTCGCTTTTATCAACGTTCCACACCAGGAAACCGAGAAGATAGCATTAGTTTAGGTGCAGCTTGGTCAATATTAACAGCTAGTCCGCAAACAGGTTTGTTTTTTACCTTTTTATTGGTAATGACAATTAGTTTATTTATGCAAGATCCAATTTTAGAACCTTATGCGGGTGAAGTGTTTAAAATGCCTTTGGCTGAAAGTACCAAACTTAATGTTTTTTATGGTACGGGAATTTTAATAGCTTATGGTGTAACTGGCTTTTTCATTGTGCCACGTATAGGTAAACGCAAAACAATTAAACTAGGCTGTATTTTAGTAGCTTTTTCCGCTTTATTATTAGGATTTTCCGGGTTTTCTGGTAATGCCAACTTTTTAAAATTTGGTTTAGTAATATTTGGTTTATCTACCGGTTTTGTCACCACTGGCGCAGTCAGTTTAATGTTAGATTTAACAGTAGCAGAAGCCGCAGGTACTTTTATCGGTGCATGGGGATTAGCACAATCTATATCTAGAGGAATAGCTGTAGTCATTGGTGGTACTGTTTTAGATATTGGTCGCAATTTGTTTACCAATAATTTACCATTAGCTTATGGTATGGTTTTTGTTTTAGAAGCTTTGGGAATGATCATTTCTCTGTGGTTTTTAAACCGGGTAAATGTGACAGAATTTCAAACCAATACTAAACAAGCTTTAGCTTCGGTTTTAGAAAGTGATTTAGATTAGGTGATTGGTGACTGGTGACTGGTGATTAGGTATAATTAGCCAATGACTAATGACCAATAAATAATTACGAATTACGAATTAACAATGAATGATTTTTGGAACACGATTTTAGATTTTTCCCAAACTATTACAACCAGAGTGGGAAAACAATTAATGCAGGATTTTGGTAAAGTTCAAGCATCTCAAAAAGCTGATGGAACTTTAGTTACTCAAGCTGATAAATGGGCAGATCAAGAAATTAGAGATGCTATAGCTTCTACTTTCTCAGGTTACGGAATTTTAAGTGAAGAAAGTGATAAAACTTTTCCTGATACAGAATGGTGTTGGGTAATTGATCCTTTGGATGGGACAACAAATTTTACCAGGGGTATTCCTATCTGGGCAATTTCTTTAGGTTTACTTTATCAAGGTACGCCCATTTTCGGTTATGTTCATGTACCACCATTAAATCAAACCTTTCATGGTTTTTGGGCTGGTTCATCAGGGTTACAAACGCCAACAGGAGCATTTTTAAATAACCACCCCATTCATACCAGTAAGGATGATCCGAGTGGAAATCATTTTTTTAATCTTTGTTCTCGCAGTACGGGAATTATTCAACCGGGTTTTCCTTGTAAGTTGCGGATGTTGGGAGTTGCAAGTTACAACTTTTTAACTGTTGCGACTGGTGCAGTTTTGGGAGGTGTGGAAGCGACTCCCAAAGTTTGGGATATTGCAGGTGCTTGGGTAATTTTACAAGCTGCTGGTGGTTGTTGGATATCTTTGAAAGATCAACCTTTTCCATTAATAGCAGGTGTTGATTATAGCGATCGCTCTTTTCCGACAATGGTTGTCAGTGATTCAAAAATTGAATCTGTGTTTACACCATTTCTTAAAGGTGTTAAATTGTAGTATTAGCAGGACTTACGCAACACAAAACGAAAGTAGGGGTAATTCATGAATTACCCCTACATAAGAATCAGATTTTTAGTTAAATTTTACCTAAGTTCTAATCAGAAATAACGAACCACAGAGACACAGAGAACACAGAGAAATGAAGATTTGAAATAATAAAATAAAAAAGGTAGGTGCTATGGCTAAAATGAAAATTCTGCAAGAAGATCAATCTTATACTTTTCGGTCTTATTTTGAGTTACCTTATGAAGCAGATGATATTTTAGCTGAATTTAATTACTCTCTAATTAAAAAGCACCTATCTTTACCACAAACCAAGCAGGAATTTCAAGAATTACCAGCACTCAAACAAAGAATAGATGATATTTTACCTTTTGTTAGTTTGAGTAATGAAACTGCAAGAAGGGAAACTTTAGTATCTCCAATTTTATTAGAGGTAATTCGTTATTGTCATTGTCAAATGCGAATTG
The DNA here is from genome assembly GCF_014696235.1 of Sphaerospermopsis sp. FACHB-1194. Classification (NCBI taxonomy): domain Bacteria; kingdom Bacillati; phylum Cyanobacteriota; class Cyanophyceae; order Nostocales; family Aphanizomenonaceae; genus Sphaerospermopsis; species Sphaerospermopsis sp. FACHB-1194. The sequence goes on from NZ_JACJPU010000021.1 coordinate 10,900, forward strand.
AATACCCTCTTGCTATTAATAATCAACTCAAGGGGAATCTTGATTATCTTTTACGGTTAAATAATAATTTCTTGGTTATCGAAGCTAAAAATGATGATTTGACTAGAGGTTTTACACAATTAGCTGTGGAATTAATTGCATTATCTCACATTCAGGAAAAGAGTATTTTGTATGGTGCTGTGACTATTGGTAATGTTTGGCAATTTGGTAAAATTGATAGTAGTCAACAACAAATAACCCAAGATATTAATTTGTTTAAAGTTCCTGGAGATGTAGATATTTTGGTTAGTTCAATTATCGGTATTTTACAAGAAATAAATAACTAATCACCATTTACCAATCACCCATTACCAATTACCTATTACCAAATTATGAAAGCACTTTGGTTAGAAAATAAAGAATTACAATTAAAAACGGATATTCCCATTCCCCAACCCCCAAAGGGAGAAGCTTTAGTAAAGGTTGTACGTGCAGGTATTTGTAACACTGACTTAGAATTACTCAAAGGTTATTATCCCTATGCAGGTATTTTAGGTCATGAATTTGTAGGAATTGTAGAAAAAGGTTCAGAACATTTAATAAATAAAAGAGTTGTTGGTGAAATAAACGCTGCTTGTGGTTATTGTCGGTTTTGTCTGCGGGGAGAACCTACCCACTGTGAAAATCGCACGGTTTTAGGTATTGTTAATCGTAATGGTGCTTTTGCTGAATATCTGTGTTTACCTGAAAAAAACCTGCATCTTGTCCCAGAAAATGTTTCTACAGATGCAGCAACTTTTACTGAACCTATTGCAGCAGCTTTAGAAATTCAAGAACAGGTAAAAATCATTCCAGATGATAGAGTTTTAGTTGTAGGAGATGGAAAATTAGGACAATTAATAGCGCAAACTTTAGCGTTAACTGGTTGTGATTTATTAGTAGTAGGAAGACACAAAGATAAATTAGCAAACTTGGAAAATAGAGGAATAAAAACAGGTTTAGTTGATGATATAAAAGATAGAAGTTTTGATATTTCTGTAGATTGTACAGGAAATCCTGAAGGTTTTGCTACTGCACGTCGCGCTTTACGTCCTAGAGGTAAGCTAGTTTTAAAAAGTACCTACGCTGGTGATTTAAGTGTGGATATGTCCTCCTTAGTGGTAGATGAAATTACCCTGATAGGTTCTCGTTGTGGTCCCTTTTCTCCAGCATTGGAATTATTAGCAAAAAATCAGATAGATGTTACATATTTGATTCAAGCAAATTATCCCTTGAGTGAAGGTTTAGCTGCTTTTGCAAAAGCACAAACTAAGGGAGTTTTAAAGGTGTTGTTAGAGATGAATTAGTTGATAATTGATAATTGATAATTGACAATTGATAATTATGTTGTTCAAGTTTTAAATCGTCAATTATCCAATGTTAATTTTCTATTAGACCTCTCCGAAAAAGAATGTAGAGACGTTGCATACAAAGTCTCTACAAGGGTTCTGGAAACCGCATATTTAATTTCTGGAGATGTCTATTGTTGAAGGAAAATCTCACATTGATTCTGCACCTTTGGTAACTAAACGTTTAAATAAAGCTGCTGACGAACCAGTTTCTCTTAATACAGCAGTTGTTGCAACATCTATATATGATTGTTCAATAAATGCTAGGTCAATCATGCAAATTTTACCTAAAGCATCTTTTAATTCCTCGGATTTTTCTTGTGCTTTGAGTTTTTTTCCATCCTTTAAACTTTATCAAGTTATCCAATAAATACGTACAAATACGTACTTTACAAACAGATAGGTTTTTAAGTAACCTTTACTGTCTGGTTGTAATTTATCTGGTTGTAATTTAACTGACAAAGTTGAGGAAGTTGTGAAAATGGTAAAAATTGTTACAAATATTTTTAGTGTATCTGGGAAAAATAACCTGCTGATTGTCTAATATTTTTCAGAATCAAAATTTTTATGGGGTTGATGATCTTTACAACCTATTGCTTCTTCTGTATTCGCAATATAAGGATTTACAGTACATTTAAGACGATAATTATTAGTAAAAAATTGGCAATTATGGCAGGGAATTTGGTGCATTTTTTTGGCAGTTTTCACGGTGTCTTTGGTCGCTGTCCATAAATTCAGAAACACTATAATTATGGTTGTCCAAGCGACGACAAAACAAATGGGAATTAAAAATGGCTGTATCCCATGAATGAGAAAAGATACAAAATTTAACATGGCAATAGTCAATACAAGTGAGGAGTTAGGAACTAATATAACTCCTAACTCCTTATTGATCACTTCTTGCTAAAGATATATTACAAAGTGTAAATCTAGTAAGCGTGTCATAATGGATGATATAGGTTAAAATCATAATTCTATTTTTCATTACAAATGGCAATATTCTTGACCCCAAGTTAAACTATTAAAATTTGAATTAATATCTTCAACACATTGAAAGAAATCAACTTCTTTGCTTGGCAAAATTCCAATAGTATACAATTCACCACTATTACTTCTGCCGAATGCAATTGCGCTAATGGAAGGACATTTTTTAATTATTCTACGAGATATTGTTCTTATTAATTGAGGTGAATTAAAAATTGAATCAACAGAACTTCCAGACATAGATATTAAATAATAATAGGGTCTATTTTGTGGTGATATTCCATAAGTATCTGTTGCTTTTTTTAGCTCAATGCTCAACAATAAATCTCGTTGATGTTGTAAGTCTTTCATTGAGTGAAATACTACATCTTCACAGCTATTTCCATATTTGTTTTCTGTTATTTCTGGTTGCAATGCAGGTGTTAGTGTATCGAAAGATTCTGCACCTGAATCCGTATTTATAGGAGTAATAGGTACAACTGGAATTGGGATCGAATTATGATTAGGAATATTATATTTAATTGATGGCGTAGGTGGTAACGGCGTTATCAACGGATCGTAATAAATACTTCTGGATATCGGATTACTTCTATAGTGTGGTCTAACGTATGTTCCGTCTTTACGGTAATATCCGCGAACATATCCAGCATTAGATGGAAACTCTATTAAACTTGTGAAAATGGGGCTTAGTGCTAATATAAATAGAATTCTGCGTAACATTTGTTTCTCTTAGATTAGTTTTTGAATGGAGCATTTTTCCAACATATCCCCGACATCTTTGACGAGTCGAGGATATCTACTGAAAATAACCGTTAAATTCCTGCGTGTCCTAATGCTAAACCTGTAACTAGCATTCCGAATACTAGAAAAGGTTGGGCGCTGGCTTGGTATTTTACATCATTTGCTATAGGATCACGTAAGAAATACATATCCTGAAAAGTGATTTGGGGAATGATTAATAATACCAAAATTGCGGCGTACAAGTTCTCATGGATGCTGACGAGATAACCTGCAACTAAACCTTGGAATAAGTCAATCATGATTACACAAATTAACGCGGCAGTTTGGACACCAAACATAACTGGTAATGATTTTAAACCAAGTTGGCGATCGCCTTCTACACTTTTGAAATCATTAACAACCGCAATTCCCAAACCTGCCAAACTATAAAATAAGGTGAGAACTACAATTTTCCAATTTAACTCACCAAATAAAGCATGACCCGCCCACCAAGGTAATGCAATATAACTTGCACCTAAAGCATAATTTCCTAACCAACCATTTTGTTTTAATTTTAATGGTGGTGCAGAATAAATGTAGGCAATAAAAGAACCAAAAACCGACAATCCTAAAATATTAGGAAATGGATGACCTGCCCATAAATCTAAAGTGTAGGCTACACCATATCCTAATAATAGTAAAAGCACAAATTGGGTAACTACTTGTTTTTCGGAAATTGCCCCCGATGGAATAGGGCGGTAAGGTTCATTAATAGCGTCTATTTCCCGATCATAATAATCATTAATGGTTTGGGTATAACCAGTTAATAATGGACCAGAAAGCAACATACAAAGGGCTGCTTTTAGGACATTTTCCAAAGTCCAAGTATAGTTACCGGAAGACGCTGCACCACAAACAACACCCCAAATTAAGGGAATCCAGGTAATAGGTTTCATCAACTGTAAACGAATTTTCCAGATTGATGTTTCTCCTGGTGCTGCACCTTTCATTCCCAAAAGTTGACGAGTTTTCGCATTACGATCTTCTTTATTTGTAGCTTCCTGAATTGTTGTTTCTACAACCTCAGTTGGTTGAGAATTTTGATTTATCGGAGTTGATTCAGACATAAGATGTAATGGGTGATTGGTGATTGGTGATTGGTGATTGGTGATTGGTGATTGGTGATTGGTGATTGGGAAGAAGAAGAGTTATTACCCAGTCCCTAGTCACCAGTCCCCAGTCACCAGTCCCTAAAAAGAAATAATCAAATAACTATTTTGAAACTTTGCCCCGGTAACAGGTTTACCACTGAGGGCAGGGGGTAAGAAGATATTACGGCGATGATCTCCGGCTTCTATTGTGACTTCTGGACCCGATTGAGTGAGTTTGACTTGTTTTTTGTCAAAACCTGGTAAAAATAGCCGTACTTGGCGATTATGTACGTCTATTTCAATTGGTTTGGGTGCTTTTAATGCTTGCTCGACAAAGTTAGGTAAAGCATCTATCAAAGGTTGCCATTCACTGTTGGATACATCAGGAACTATGCTGATAGGTAGGGGTGAAAATTCTGCTGATAGATTGGTGCTTTGATCAGCAGATACTAAAATTGCGCCACCAATAGTTAAACCAACTTGTTGGGCAGTACCCCAAAGATAACGGGAACTGACCACATCTATGGGATCTGGGGTTGTGACTAAAAATGCGGCAACTCGCTGAGGATCACCTAAAGCTGCTTTACCTTGATCAAGAAAATTATTAACTTGGTTAGTGGGTAGGGAGAAGTTATCAGCCGTCCAGTTAACATTAAATAAACTGGTAATCAGGGGTTGAATGAGGGGTGATTCAGAAATTGCTTTACCTAGATCGGAGTTGGCAAACAATTGTCTAAATCTTCGCACGTACCAGCTAAGAGATTCGGGCATTCCCAACATCCGCAAGGTGGCAGCGTCTCCAGCACCATCATAGATAATCGCGTCATATTTGCCACTGGCATCATATTCACGAATCGCATTGAGGGCGAGGGCGTTATCCATGCCTGGTAACACTACCAGTTCTTGTCCATAGACCTCTTTTAAAATTGGTGTACGGAGATATTGCGCTTCTAGTTTTTTTACTTCTTCCCAGTTGCGTTCTAGCAGTACAGATGCTTGAAACTGTACTGCTTGCAAGTTGGGAGCGATTTCTTGGGGGTCAGGAGAGAGAGTAGTTTCCAGTAAAATTGGCAACGTTGGTTCTGCTAATCCTGCTAAAAGTACCCGTTTGCCTTGGCTTGCCAATAGCTTGGCTGCGGCGATCGCAATTTTACTGCGAGCGATGCCGTTTTTGCCTAAAAATGTCAGTATCAAGGCCATTACGTGATTTCCAATTACCGCCTATTTGTTCAACTCCAACTTAGCACTTAAATAAAACAGCTAATCTACCTATATGGCTTTAATTTCATCCTCAAAGAACCAAGTGGAGGTATTGTCATCAAATTTGACTACAACACCAATACCAGCACCATCTGTAACTTTGTAACCTTCTATCACACCTACTTTACCTAGTTTTTGAGCGATAGGAGCAGATACGCGATCGCGCAAACGAACTACTTTAACCTTTTGTCCGATTTCCATGTCTAGTTAGAATCCAATAATCCAAATCTCAGTGTACCGGAATCTGCGACTTAGTTGGCAGTTAAGCTTTCAGAAATGTTACTTTGATAGTTATCTGATTTAACATTTGTGTATGTTTAAATATATTTATTTATTTTATACTTCAACCATATATATATAATCATGTTATAAATTCTAGATAAATCCTAAAATGAGTGACAATAAAATTACCCAATTACCGTGAAAACAGATACCATTTTCTATAGCTTATTTCAAGAATTTCCGAGCATTTTCTTTGAATTAATTAACAAATCTCCCACAGAAGCAGTTGCTTATGAATTTACATCCCGTGAAGTCAAACAACTAGCTTTTCGGTTGGATGGATTATTTTTACCAACTACCAAAGATGCCAAAAAACCATTTTATGTAGTGGAAGTACAATTTCAACCAGACGATGATTTATATTATCGGCTATTTGCAGAACTTTGCCTCTACTTAAAACAATACAAACCGCCCCATCCTTGGCAGGTTGTCATTATCTATCCTAGTCGTACCATAGAAAGAGAACAGCCTGTACAATTTGGTGAAATCTTGCTATTGGAGCGAGTCAAACGCATTTACTTAGATGAGTTAGGAGAAACTTCTTTAGGGGTAGGAGTTGTTAAACTAGTAATAGAAACAGAACAGACAGCACCAGAATTAGCAAAACAGTTAATTGCCCAAGCCAACCAACAAATTAATGATACCACCAGTAAACGGGATCTGATCAAACTAATTGAGACAATTATCGTCTATAAATTACCCCAAAAAAGCCGCGAGGAGATAGAAGCCATGTTAGGGTTAAGTGATTTAAAACAAACCAGAGTTTATCAAGAAGCATTAGCAGAGGGAAGACAGGAAGGTAAACAAGAAGGGATAACGGAAGCAACCAAAAAATTAGCTTTAAAGTTATTAAGAATTGGCATGAGTTTAGAGCAAATTGCTGAAGTTACAGAATTATCTTTGGCACAAGTTCAAGATTTAGAACGAGAACTTTAAGAGTTTTACTGCTTACTAAATAATTAATTTTCTGAGGGTGTATTCAATGAATACGCCCTGATGAGGTAATAAAAAATGTATCAAAATCATCCACCTTCACCCAAAGAAACCATGCCCACAATGTATGATTTACCTAGTGAATTAATAGGAGAATCAGGGTTGCCGGACGAATTTCATTGTATACAAGCGGATTTACTGACAGAAACTTGTCAACCGACCAATTATCAAACCTCAGAAATTTTACTAGCTAGTGACTTAAATCTATATTATGATCCACGTCATCCTAGTTGGTATAAACGCCCTGATTGGTATATGGTACTGGGAGTTACCAATACTAAACAACAGGAAGATTTACGTTTAAGTTATGTAGTTTGGCAAGAAGGAATTGATCCGTTTTTGGTAGTAGAATTACTCTCACCAGGAACAGAACAAGAAGACTTAGGACAAACTCTCAGAGAAGTGAATAAACCGCCCACAAAATGGGAAGTATATCAACAAATTTTGCGTATCCCTTACTATGTGATTTATGATAGGTATGAAAATAATTTCCGTAGTTTTAAACTCAATGGTACTCGATATGAACCTGTCAATTTATCAGATAACCATTTTTGGTTAGAAGAAATAAAAATGGGTTTAGGTTTATGGCAAGGAAATTATCAAAATACAGAGGGTTTATGGTTACGTTGGTATAACAATAATGGTTGGTTGCCAACATTAGCAGAAAAAGCAGAAAACGAACGTCAACGGGCAGAGAGTGAACATTTAAGGGCAGATAAACTAGCAGCAAAATTGCGTGATTTAGGAATAGATCCTGATAGTTTAGTAAATTAGGAAAAAACTATGACTACAACTGTAAAATTAACTGATTTCAAGATTGAATATCCTAGTAGTGATGGTGAACCAGTGGCAGAAACTTATATACATCTCTATGCAATTTTAACAACCTTAGAAGTTCTCAAACAATACCTTACAGGTAGACAAGCAACGGTACTGGCAAATCAATTTTTATATTATGCCCAAGGTTTTCCCAAATTAAGAATAGCACCAGATGTCATGATCATTTTTGATGTGCCTTCTGGTGGTAGAGATAACTATAAAATTTGGCAAGAAGGACAAGTTCCTCAAGTAGTTTTTGAAATGACAAGTGCAGGAACTCAAAAACAAGATCAAGAATACAAGAAATTATTGTATGAACAATTAGGAATTTTAGAATATTGGTTATTTGATCCCAAGGGAGAATGGATAAATCAAAAATTACAAGGTTATCGTTTACAGGATGAGATTTATCAACCCATTACAGATAATTTATGTCAACCTTTGGGTTTGCGTTTAGAAGTAGAAGGGGAACTTTTAAGATTTTACCGTTTAGATACAGGGGATAAATTACTGATACCAACAGAACTTGCTGAACAGGCAGAAAATGAACGTAAACGGGCAGAAAGTGAACGCCAACGGGCAGATAAATTAGCAGAAAAATTGCGCTCTTTGGGAATAGATCCTGATACCTTATAATCAACGAACAATACCAAATTATCAACCTAAAATCTATGGCTTTAACCGCACAAGAAATAGAAGCATTAATGCCAGATTGCACCGAACTACTTAGCGATGAACCAGAAATGGAAAGTTCCTTACACTATACACAACTATTAATATTAGTAACTTGTTTAGAATGGTTGTGGAGAGATAGAGAAGATTTTTTCATTGGTGCAAATCTCACCATTTACTATAGCCGACAACAGTTAAAAAATCGAGACTTTAGAGGACCAGACTTTTTTCTTGTAAAAAATACTGAAAAACGTCCTCGTGCTTCCTGGGTAATATGGGAAGAAAACGGCAAATATCCCAATTTAATCATTGAATTACTTTCTGATTCTACAGCCAAAGTAGACAAGGGTTTGAAAAAACAGTTATATGCAAATCAATTTCACACACCTGAATATTTTTGGTTTTCACCTACGACATTAGAATTAGTGGGTTGGCGATTAGCAGGAAGTGAATATGAAAAAATCAACCCTTCTGAAAATGGCTGGTATTGGAGTCAAGAATTAGGATTGTATTTAGGAATTTGGGAAAATAAATTGAGGTATTTTAGCGTTGAAGGAAAATTAATACCCACACCTGAAGAGGCGAATTTAGAAGAAATTAGAAAAGTTGAAATTGAGCGTCAAAAAGTTGAAATTGAACGTCAAAAAGTTGAAATTGAGCGTCAAAGAGCAGATAAAGCTGAGAATAAAGCTGCTATTTTAGCTCAAAAGCTCAGAGAATTAGGTATAGAACCTGATAGTTTGTAATGAAAGTAATCTTTCTCAGTAAATACAGCAGATTACAGATCAATGAGGTACAGAATCAAAATTGAAACCTATACACAAAGCCTGTTTCACTCCTGACTCCTGACTTCTGCTGTATATCCCTGACTTTTCCAAGGAGTTGGGGATATTTGGTATAAATAGGGTTTGCTGAATAAACCTAAAACCTTGATATATCAAAGGTTAGAGGCTGATAAACACAGAAATTAGTGCAAGGGTTTTGAAGGGTATACCGGAAAAAGTGTGCATTTTTTGGGATTTCAAGAGATGGCAAAGAAATTTTCCAATCTCCTCCTGACTCCTGACTCCTGACTCCTGACTCCTATGCCCTCACGGAAAGACTTTCTCAGCAACCCCTAAATACTATTCCTATGGTTCATGAAAAGCTAATTCTGACAAATTGGCTAAAATTAATGCTGACAATCCTATAAAATGCCCGAATATCTTGGCTGTGGTGTGTAGTGGTATTTGAGGATGATCCTATCTATCAAAGACAATTTCACAAAATTGCAAGTCCAGCGTTATTGGGAACTGCTGCAAGTTTTAGTATCCCGAACTTTAAAAGTGCGTTATCGGGGTTCATTCCTTGGTGTTTATTGGTCACTTTTGAACCCATTAATAATGACAGGTTTATACACGGCAATTTTTGGCGTTACTTTTGCATCATATTATGGTAACTCGATCATCAACTATGTCTTAGCAGCATTTACAGGTTTAGTAGTAATTAATTTTTTCTCAGCTTCCACATCTCAAGCGTTGGTGAGTGTAGTTAATAATGGCGCATTATTGAATAAAATTCAGTTACCAGTTAGTGTTTTTCCTGTATCAATGATTGCGTCTAATATATTTCAGTTTTGTGTTGGAGCATTTCCTTTACTAGCATTAATGACTTTAGTTAATGCCAAAAATTTGGTAAATTGTCTAGCGTTAGTATTTCCATTTATAGCATTAATTTTAGTTTCTACAGGAATCGGATTTTTAGTAAGTGCTTTATACGTATTTTTTAGAGATTTACCTTACTTTTACGAATTAATTGTATTTGTTCTGTGGATAAGTAGCCCTGTGTTTTATCCAGCAGCTATTGTACCAAATCAAGTAAAACCATTTTTAAGCTTGAATCCCTTATCACCAATAATTGAAAGTTTGCGTCAAATTACATTATCAGGAACATTGCCAGATTTAGGTTTAATTTGGGGTGCTTTATTGAGTGGTATAATTATTTTATCCTTGGGATTGACTTGTTTTCATATTTGGCGACATCAGTTTATGGATTTATTGTAATGGATTTATTGTAATGGAAGTAATTCGCCTAGATCAAGTGTCACTGTGGAGACGAACACAAGAAGAATTTTCTTACGATTTGAAAAAAACGTTGCTTTCTATCGTAGAAGGTAAATATCGCCAACCTGCCAAAAAATTAGTTTTAAATAATATTGATTTAGTAGTTAATAAAGGAGAAAAACTAGGAATTATTGGTGCGAATGGTTCTGGAAAATCCACACTTTTAAAAATAATTTCGGGTATTCTTAAACCCACAGAGGGAAAAGTGAGAGGTAAAGGAAAAATTGCCCCTTTAATTGAATTAGGAGCAGGTTTTGATCCAGAAATTTCAGTTATGGACAATATTTTACTTTATGGTGTGTTACTGGGATTTTCTAGGATGGAAATGAAAAAAAGAGCGCATTCAATTTTAGAATTTGCAGAATTACAAGATTATGCTTTAGTTCCAGTGAAAGGTTTATCTTCCGGTATGGTAGCAAGATTAGGTTTTGCTATTGCTACAGATGTGCAACCGGATATTTTAATTTTGGATGAAGTTTTATCAGTAGGTGATGAAAGATTTAAGCATAAATGTCAGCAAAGAATTGAAAAATTTTGGGATGCAGATGCAACGGTTTTAGTAGTATCCCATGATTTAGGTTTTATGAAACAGTCTTGTCAAAGAATAATTTGGTTAGACAAAGGAAAAATCAATTTTATAGGTAGTGCGGAACGTGCAGTAGAGTCTTATCTTGCTGGTAAAGTTATTCCAGAATAAATTTAAGTCTACTGATCAGAGTTATTTATCAGGGTGAGTAAGTCGATTTGTATTTGTAATATAGAGCAGATATCATATCAATAAGGATTTTATGAGATATTAGATATTTTGAAGCACAAGGAAAAACAAGATTTATGCAGTTAAATTTTGCAATATGAACTCATTTTTGACCATCGCTACCAAATAATATTACATCATTACTAGGAGGTGTAATGTATAAATTTTTTGATAGTGAAATAAATAAAACCTAGAATCAAAAATAACATAAGAAGCAACAAAATTTAGTGTTAAATAACTATCCAGTATTGCCAGACATAAATAATTGAAGACTTAGGTATAAAAAATAGCATAATCTGGTGAAATAATGTGAAATAAATTTATTTACTCAAGGGAAAAAGCTATTTTTCAAAATCCACAACAACTCAACTATACATTAACATCGTATAAAATATTAACCAAAAATGCACCATTAACAAGAGATATGAATACAGAAACCAGAGTTGGGAATTAAGTGATTATTCTGTTGGCATTTCAACTTCTGGTTTGGCATAACAGTTACTGAAGATTTTTTATTAAGCAACATAAAACAAAGGTCGAGTAAAAATAAACTATGGTTAACCAACTAGAATCACCAGCTATCCTTCACCGTACTCCAAAAGATATAAAAGATATATGTAATAATCATCTGCAAAATATAATTTTTCCTAGAACTGATATTTGTACTGTTGAAGAATTATTTTTTAGAAGTAATTCTCAAGTTTTATTTAACCAAGTTGTATTTAACTATGAAAATCAGATACTAGAGCTAAATCAAGGTGGTATTGTTAGTTTTGACACCTATTTTAATGCTTTTTATGTGGATAGCTGGAAAGAATATACCCAGGTTAGAAATATAAGTGCTAGTGTCAAATTAAAAGGAACTTTTAAAATTAGTGTTTACAATATTGACAGATTAGGTGAGACTAAAACTGTATTATCACAGAAGATTATCAAAAATAACGAAATTGAAGAAATCAAAGTTTTAGAAAACTTCGATATATCCACATCTACAGGAATGATCTACCTGAAAATAGAAGCATTAGAAAATTTGTGTCAAATTAGCGGTGGGTATTTTTCAACTTTGACAGAACCTGTTACCGACGTAAAAATTGCAGTTGTCATTTGTACTTACAAAAGGGAAAACTATGTTTATAAAAACATAAAATTATTGGAAAAATACTTATTAAAACCAAGTATTATTGAAAACAAATTAGAAGTATTTATTATTGACAACGGCAAGACTTTAGAGAAATTTGATAATGATTTAATTCATGTTATACCCAATAAAAATGCCGGAGGAAGCGGTGGTTTTGCTAGAGGAATGCTGGAAGTTTTAAAACAGCAACATAATCAGGAGAATGAATTTTCACATATTATCCTGATGGATGATGATATTCTCTTTGATCCAGAAATATTAGAGAGAGTCTGGAACTTTTTGACATTTTCTAATCAGAAAGATGTCTGTCTTGGTAGCAGTATGTTGAGATTAGATAAAAAATATATACAGCATGAAAAAGGAGCTTATTGGAATAGAAATCAAGGTTTTATTCCTGTTAAACCTAATATGGATTTGAGAAAATTAAAAGAAACTTTATTTAATGAGGTAGATGAATATATTGATTATGCTGGGTGGTGGTTTTTCTGCTTTCCAGTCGATGCTATCAAAGATTATGGTTTACCATATCCTTTCTTTATTAAAATAGATGATGTGGAATTTTGCCGCAGAATCGGTAAAAAAATTATAATTTTGAATGGTATATGTGTTTGGCATGAACCATTTGAAAATAAGAAAAATCCATCCATTGAATACTATTTTTTCAGAAATAGTCTGATTTATCATAGTTTGTACTTTCACAAAGAGTTCAGCAGTATCAAGGCAATTAAATGGTTTTTGAAACCATTATTAAAAGAATTATTCTGTTATAGATATGAAACTGCTGAAAGCATTATTAAAGGTACTGTTGACTTTCTCCAAGGTCCTGATGTTCTAGTTGCTAAAAACCCAGAAGAAAATCATCAAGAGGTTTGTCAGTCTACAGAAAAAACAACTAAAAATCCAGATTTACCATTTGTGTACAAAAAATATCTAGAAAGTAGAGAAAAGAGTGAAAACAAGTTACATAGATTTTTCAGACTTTTAACTCTTAATGGTCATCTTTTACCAAATTGGTTTTTCTTTGCAGATGACACATTAAACGATAAAGGATATTGTATTGTCCCCGCTAGTAATAGTAGACCTTTAAATGCTTTTAGAACTAAAAAGGTTTTGTATTATAATTTGCAAATGCAGGAAGGATTTGTAGTCAAATTTTCCAGAACTAGGTTTTTTAAAGTGCTAATAAATGCACTATGGGTATCCTTGTTAATGTTCATCAAATTACCAAAATTGAAAACTTTATATATCGACTCATTCCTTGAATTTACCAGTCAAGCTTTCTGGGAAAAGTATTTAGAAATAGAAACAAAATAATCAAATTAACTATCACAAGATTATGTACCCTACAATGTTTGATTTTTTGATTGTTGGTGCTGGGTTTGCAGGTTGTACCCTAGCGAATTGTATAGCTACGCGCTTAGATCGCAAAGTTTTAGTGATTGATACCCGCAATCATATTGGAGGTAATGCGTTTGATTTTTACGACAATGCGGGAGTATTGATTCATAAATATGGAGCGCACATTTTCCATACAAATAGTAAAAAAATTATTGATTACCTTTCACAATTTACCCAATGGCGAGTTTATCAGCATGAAGTTTTAGCTAAAGTGGATGGTGATTTATACCCAATTCCTATCAACCTTAATACTATTAACAAACTGTATGGCTTAAATCTCAATAGTCAAGAAATTGCAGAATTTTATGAGCAAGTTAAAGAAAAATATGACAGAATCGAAAACTCAGAACAAGCTGTAGTTGGCAAAGTAGGAACTGATTTATATGAGAAATTCTTTAAAAATTACACTTATAAACAGTGGAATTTGTGGCCTCATGAATTAGATGGTTCAGTGTGCGCTCGTATTCCTGTGAGAACTAATAAAGATAACCGATATTTCGGTGATAAGTATCAACTTATGCCACTATATGGTTTTACAAAAATGTTTGAAAAAATGTTGGATAATCCCAACATTAAAATTATGCTTAATACCAGTTTTCAAGATGTAGAAAAATGGTTGAAGTTTGACCATTTAATTTATACTGGACCCATCGATCAATTTTTTGATTATAAATTTGGTAAACTTCCCTATCGCTCATTGCGTTTTGAATTTGAAACTCATGATATTGAATATTTCCAACCTGTTGCTGTTGTCAACTATCCCAATGATTATGATTTTACAAGGATAGTAGAATCTAAACATATTACTGGACAAAAACATCCAAAAACCACTATTTATTATGAATATCCACAAGCAGAAGGAGATCCTTATTATCCTGTTCCGCGTCCCGAAAATCGTGAATTATTTCAACAGTATAAAAATGCAGCAGATAAGTTAGAAACGGTGACATTTGTAGGCAGATTAGCACAATATCAATATTACAACATGGATCAAGTTATTGCTGCTGCTCTCACGGTTTTTGAAAAAAGAATTAGTCAAATTTATTAGATTTTTATTAGAGATTTTCATCAGGTTACATCCACACTTTACTCACCTTTCCTCACATTTAATCAACAAGAATCAGAGGTAAAATATCGTGATATATACAGCATTCACACAAATAGTACCTAAATCTATTCGTGTATTTATTCGTGATCGAAATATGGGTTTTCAAAAGTTAATTAGTTCCTATGAACGGCTAAAAGTCGAATCCAGAAAAATCAAAAAAATCTATAAGATGTTAAAAACAGAATATCAAGATTTAGCTGCGGTAAATAAATCTGAAAATCTACCATATATCATGAATCAAAAAGCCATTGAACATGATTTTAATAAGGGTAGAGTTGTCATTCAATCAATTTTAGCAGCAGACAAAGAACAATTAAAAAATAGAAATTTTTTGTTAGAAAAAATCAAAGATTATGGTTGTGCATATCAAGGATGGAATCTTTATTCTCCTTATCAACAATATCTGAATGCTTCTGATTATGGTCCATTACAAATCCCTACTGAATTTGCAGATTTTTTAATTTATTGCATTCAAAAACAACCAAGTTCTTTTTTGGAAATTGGGGTAATGTATGGAGGATTTTCTGTTTTTTGTTGTGCGGTTTTATCTAAGTTCAACAAAAGCTTTAAGTATACCTGTGTAGATATAGAAGACAACTTTAGAGATTGGGATTATTTTGCATCTATTTTACCATTAGAAAAAGCCATTCCTGCTACATCTGCTGATTTTATCGGTAAAGAATTTGATGTTGTTTATATTGATGCAGATCATTCCTATCATGGCATGAAAAGAGACTTTTTTAATGTAGGTCGTTATGCAAAAATTTGTGCTTTTCATGATATTAACGCCTCGGAATATGATCACTTAGATGGTGGTACTAGAAGATGTTGGAATGAAATGAAATTATCATACTCTCAGTCATATTCAATTTGGGAAATTAGTCATATTGCTGAAGAATGGATGGGTATTGGAATTATTGATTTTAATAAATGATTTATGCAATAATCTGAAATAAATTATGAACATTACCAAAGTCGCAGCTATCATTGTTACTTGGAACAAAATTAAAGATGTTTGTTTGGTTATTGAAGACACACAAAAACTAGATTTGCATGGGATAAGTCTGGATATTTTTGTTGTTGATAATGCTTCTAATGACGGTACACAAGCTTATCTGGAAGAACATTATCCCGAAATTAAAGTTTTACAAACAGGGGAAAATCTCGGAGGTTCTGGTGGTTTTTCTTATGGAATGAAGTTTGTTAGTAACCTTGATTATGATTATATTTGGTTACTAGATAATGATGTACGTTTACATCATCAAGCTTTACTTCCTTTAGTAGAAACCTTAGAAAAGTATCCAGAGGTAGGGTTAGTAGGTTCTCAAATTAGAAAATTAGAACAACCGGAGATTATTCAAGAAATAGGCGGTTATATTCATGAACCAAAAGCACATTTAAAAACTTATTTTGGTAACTCACCTATTAAATCAACAGCGGAAATTTTAGCAGGTAAACCTTATCTCACAGTAGATATTTGTGCAGCAGCTTCATTATTATTCAGACGGGAAATAATTGAAGAAATCGGAGTATTTGAAAATTACTTTCTGCATTTTGATGATGTGGAATGGTGTTTAAGAGCAAAACAAGCTGGTTGGGTGGTTGCTGCTCATCCAGCGTCTATTATTTGGCATTCTTCACCTGATTTTAAACAACGTCCTTGGATTAGTTATTATGATGAACGTAATCTTTGTTACTGTTGGCAAAAACACAAACCAGAACTATTATTAAAACGTCTGAAATTATTATTGCCAAAATTAATTTATTACTCATTAACTGGGCGTTATTTTTGGGCAGAAATTTATTTACAAGGTTTGACAGATTTCCTTCAAAAAATTAAAGGTAAAATGCCTGATATATTGCCATATCAGGAATATGATTTAGCAACAATTATTCACAATAATAGCAAAATATTGGTGCAATCTTCGATATATCAAAATATCTGTCAATTCCCTCAAGTTACTATTTGGTATCCACCCAAAAGTTTATTATTGAGAATTTACATTTGTTTAGGATCTTGTTTTGTTAAACCTGTAGATTTGGTAATAGTTAGCTGCTATAAACCAGAAATTTTGTATTTCAATTTAGCTAAAAAAGTTTATTTCTTTAGTGGTACTGGTTACATTCAGGTAAATTTGCATTTAATGAATGTGCTGTTTAACAGTCTGCAAGTATTTTATCGGGTATTAAAAATATATTTGCAGATGAGCATTTTGGTAAATAAATCAGTCGGTGCAAAATAACATCTCTCTTCAAAATATTGGAAATACTTGGAAATACTTGGAAATACTTGGAAATAATTGGAAATAATTGCAACTATGTCAAACACAAATTTATTGATATCTATAGTTATTTGTACCGCAGATCGTTCTGCTTCACTCCAAAAAACTCTGGCATCTTTAAATCACATCAATTATAATTCTTTTGAAGTTATTGTGGTAGATTCTTCCGATGATGACAGTACATTAAAAATGATAAATTTACTCAAAAATAATTTAACTTTTAGCATCAAAATTTTAACATCACAACCTAAAAATATTAGTATTTCTAGAAATATAGGAATCCAAAAATCATCAGGAAAGATTATTGCTTTTATAGATGATGATGCTATTCCCCCAACTGACTGGTTAGATAAATTAATATCAACCTATTCTTTATATGGTGATAAATGTGCCGGGGTTGGTGGTACTGTCAGAGATATGACAAAAGCTGGTTATCCTTTACAATATCATCAAGGTATTACCAATCTTATTAGTAATACAATTCCTATTCGTTCAGAAAATGTGATTAACTATAATCAAAAACAGGGTTTTTGGTTTAATGGTTTAATGGGAACTAATTCATCTTACCGTAAAGAATTACTGGAAAAAATTAATGGGTATGATGAATTTTTTGAATATTTTTTAGATGAAACAGATGTTTGTTTGCGTTTAATTCAAGCTGGTTATGAAATACATTATTGTGATACGGTTGTAGATCATTATCCTCAACCTAGTCATAACCGTTATGATCAAAAACATCTAACTTGTTGGTATTCTTTGGCTAAAAACACGACTTATTTTGCCTTAAAACACGCTTGTAAAAAAATTCCTTTGCCGATTTTAATTATACGTTTAGCCTCACTGTTAATTTATCGTTGTTTACTGCGGATTATTAGGCTTAAATTTACCCATCGTCTCAATAATGGGATTTTATGGCAATATATCCAACAAGCTTTTAAAGGTGTGCGTGTTGGTTGGAGTGCTGGTATTGCTTGGCATTACGGAAATAATGAGAAAATTCTTAACAAGAATCATATTAGTTTATAATGGATCAAAGATTGTAACTTATCCAAGTAAAATCTATGGCTTTAACCGCACAAGAAATAGAAGCATTAATGCCAGATTGCACCGAACTACTTAGCGACGAGCCAGAAATGGAAAGCTCTTTACATTATACACAACTATTAATATTAGTAACTTGTTTGGAATGGTTGTGGAGAGATAGAGAAGATTTCTTTATCGGCGCAAATCTTAGCATCTACTATAGCCGGCAACAGTTAAAAAATCGAGACTTTAGAGGACCTGACTTTTTTCTAGTCAAAGACACAGAAAAACGCCCTCGTGCTTCTTGGGTAGTATGGGAAGAAGACGGTAGATATCCCAATTTAATTATTGAATTACTTTCCGATTCTACTGCTAAAGTAGATCGGGGATTAAAAAAAGAGTTGTACCAAAACCGATTTAGAACTCCTGAATATTTTTGGTTTTCGCCTAATACCTTAGAATTGGTAGGGTGGCGATTAACAGACAGTGAATATAAAAGTATTACTCCTTCGGAAAATGGCTGGTATTGGAGTCAGGAATTAGGGTTGTATTTAGGAGTGTTTGAAAGTAGATTAAGGTATTTTAGCGTTGAGGGGCGATTAATACCCACACCTGAAGAAGCAAATTTAGAAGAAATCAGAAAAGCTGAAATTGCTTACAGAAAAGCAGAATCAGAAAAACAAAGGGCTGAATCAGAAAAACAAAAGGCTGAAGCAGAAAAGCAAAGAGCTGAAGCAGAAAAGCAAAGAGCCGAAGCTGAAAAACAAAGAGCCGAAGCTGAAAAACAAAGGGCTGAAGACGCAGAAGCTAAAGCAGCTATTTTAGCTCAGAGGTTAAGAGATTTAGGTATTAATCCTGATAGTTTGTAAATAATTTGTCATTCAATAGATCCCGACTTTTTCTTTTGAGAGAAGTTAGGGATCTATTTTAACGTTCAAGAGGATGGTTATATTTTAGGTTAAATTAATACTGAAAATAGTATACAATGCTCTGGTAAGTTGGCTATAGCCTGTGGTGGTTCTGGAGAATGACCCTATCTATCAAAGAAAATTTCATCAAAAACAATTTAACTTGGTTACAGGTACAGCGCTACTGGGAACTATTGCACGTCTTGGTAGTGCGGACTTTAAAAGTGCGTTATCGGGGTTCAATCCTGGGTGTTTATTGGTCACTGCTGAACCCATTGATCATGACTGGTTTATACACAGCTATTTTTGGTGCTACCTTTTCATCTTACTATGGTAACTCCATCATTAACTACGTATTAGCAGCGTTTACAGGACTGGTGGTAATTAATTTTTTCTCAGCTTCCACATCCCAAGCTTTAGCAAGTGTAGTCGGTAATGGAGCATTATTGAATAAGATTCGGTTGCCAGTCAGTGTTTTCCCTGTTTCTATGGTAGCGGCGAACATATTTCAATTTTCCGTAGGGGCATTTCCACTACTGGCATTGATGACTTTATTTAATGCCAAGAGTTTGGTAAATGTATTAGCATTAGTCTTTCCGTTTCTGGCATTAGTGTTAGTTTCCACTGGTATTGGATTTTTGGTAAGTGCCTTGTACGTCTTCTTTAGAGATTTACCCTACTTTTATGAGTTAGTTGTGTTTGTGATTTGGATCAGTAGCCCTGTCTTTTATCCAGCAGCGATCGTACCACCCCAAGTCAAGCCTTTTCTGAGTTTAAATCCCCTATCGCCTATAATTGAGAGTCTGCGGCAGATTACATTATCAGGTTCTGCACCAGATTTAGGTTTAATATGGGGGGCGTTACTGAGTGGCATAATTATTTTGTCCTTAGGATGGACTTGTTTTCATCTGTGGCGACATCAGTTTATGGATTTATTGTAAATAGACTTGTTTTGTTGATATAACTATTATTTGATACAGCAGTTTCCATTATTATCAGGTACAGATATTAATGATAAAACCCTTGTAGCACAGGCATACTTCGACATAGTTCGACTGCGCACTTCGACTTCGCTCAGTACAAGCTCACTAACCGCTCATTACAAGTCTTGCCTGTTCATAATGTACATCGTGTAGATGGAATATGCTGTAATTGCAGACCATTAGATACGGATAGTTTATAATTAACTTAAAGATAGTAATTTATCCTAAGAAAATCTATGGCTTTAACCGCACAAGAAATAGAAGCATTAATGCCAGATTGCACTCAACTACTAAGCGACGAGCCAGAAATGGAAAGCTCATTACATTATACACAATTATTAATATTAGTAACTTGTTTAGAATGGTTATGGCGTGATAGAGAAGATTTTTTTATTGGTGCAAATCTTAGTATTTACTATAGTCGTCAACAATTAAAAAACCGAGACTTCAGAGGTCCAGACTTTTTTTTAGTCAAAGACACGGAAAAACGTCCGCGCCTGTCTTGGGTAATATGGGAAGAGGATGGTAAATATCCCAATGTAATCATTGAACTACTTTCTGATTCTACAGCGAAAGTAGATAAGGGATTGAAAAAACAGTTGTATCAAAATCAATTCCGCACTCCTGAGTATTTTTGGTTTTCCCCAAATACCTTAGAATTAATGGGATGGCGACTAACAGACAGTGAATATAAAGCTATTACACCATCAGAAAATGACTGGTATTGGAGTCAGGAGATAGGTTTATACTTAGGGGTGTGGGAAGAGAAGTTAAGATATTTTACGGTTGAAGGAAAGTTAGTACCTACACCAGAAGAAGCTAATTTGGAAGAAATTAGAAAAGCTGAAATTGCCCTCCAAAGAGCAGAAATTGAAGAACGAAAAGCTGAAGCTGAACGCAAAAAAGCTGAATCTGAACGCCAAAAGGCTGAAGCTGAACGCCAACGTGCTGATGCAGCAGAGGAGAAAGCAGCTATTTTAGCTCAAAAATTGAGAGAATTAGGTATTGAACCTGATAGTTTGTAAATAGATACGTTATTGAGTGGTATAATTATTTTCTATCGTGGGATAGACTTGTTTTAATTTATAGCGACATCAGTTTATGGATTTATTGTAAATGGAAGTCATTAGACTAGATCAGGTTTGTTTATGGAGGCGTACTCAAGAAGAGTTTTCTTATGATTTAAAGAAAACCATACTATCCATAGTAGAAGGCGAGTATCGCCAGCCCGCTAAAAAATTAGTTTTAGATAATATTGATTTAGTAGTTGACAAAGGTGAAAAAATAGGTATAATTGGTGCTAATGGCTCAGGTAAATCTACGCTTTTAAAGGTAATATCTGGAATTTTGCAACCCACTAGCGGAACAGTTAGAGTACGTGGTCAAGTGGCACCTTTGATTGAACTAGGAGCAGGTTTTGATCCGGAAATTTCAGTGATGGACAATATACTTCTTTATGGTGTATTGTTAGGATTCTCTAGGTCTGAAATGAAAGCAAGATCGCGGTCAATTTTGGAGTTTGCGGAGTTGCAGGATTATGCTTTAGTTCCGGTTAAGGGTTTATCTTCTGGTATGGTGGCAAGGTTGGGGTTTGCTATTGCTACGGATGTGCAGCCAGATGTTTTAATTTTGGATGAGGTGTTATCTGTAGGAGATGAGAGTTTTAAGAATAAGTGTAAGCAAAGAATGGATAGTTTTTGGAATGGGGAAACGACGGTTTTAGTTGTGTCCCATGATTTGGAGTTTGTAAAACACTCTTGTGATAAAGTAGTTTGGATAGAGGGAGGAAAAATAAATTTTATAGGAAGTACAGAAAAGGGTGTAAATTATTATCTTAATAAAAAAGTGATTTGAAAATAACATCATCATACAGGGTAAACACATATAAACATGAAAGTTATGGTTAATCATTGCAAATCATCAGTATTGTTCCAAGAAGAGGAAATTCATAAAAAAACTAGTATTCAGAATTTTATTTTCCCCAAAATTGATATCTGTGCTGTTGATGAGCTATTTTTTAGAACCAACTCTAAAGTCTTATTTAATTATGAAAATCAAACTTTAGAACTAAATAAAGGTGGGTTTGTTAGTTTCGATACATATTTTAATGGCTTTTCTGTGGAAACTTGGAAAAATTATACCAAAATAAAAAGTATTGGTGCTGATCTCGAATTGCAAGGTTCATTCAAGATTAGTACTTGGAATATGGACACATTAGATCAGGATAAAACTTTAGTATCACAGACAATAATAAACAATGCAGACTTTGAAACATTAACAATCCTAGAAACTTTTGATATATCTTCCTATTCTGGAATGATATATATTGGGATTGAAGCTTTAAATAACAATTGTCAAATAAGAGGAGGTTCTTTCTATTCTTATATAGAACCAGAAACTGATATCAAGTTGGCATTAGTTATATGTACATACAAAAGAGAAGAATACATATACAAGAATATTCATTTGCTAAAAAAATATCTATTTAAACAAGACTCGTGGGCAGATAGAATCCAGCTATTCATAATTGATAATGGCAAGACTTTAGAGAAATTTGATAATGATTTAATTCATGTTATACCTAATAAAAATACAGGAGGCAGTGGTGGTTTTGCAAGGGGTATGATTGAAGTTTTAGAGCATCAAGAAAAATTCTCCCATATTTTACTTATGGATGATGACGTTCTATTTGATCCAGAAATAATTAAAAGATTATGGAACTTTATGAGCCTAATCAACCAAAAAAATATCAGCATTGGCGGTAGTATGTTGAGATTGGATAAAAAATATATCCAACATGAAAGAGGGGGATATTGGGATAAAGACAAGGGTTGTATACCCCTGAAGCATAATCTTGATTTAAGAGTTGTAGCCAATATTTTATTCAATGAAATAGAAGAATATTCTGAATATAATGCTTGGTGGTTATATTGTTTTCCTATGGAAAATATCAAAAAATTTGGGCTTCCTTATCCATTTTTTATCAGATTGGATGATGTGGAATTTAATAAAAGAATCCAAAATAAAATGATAAACTTAAATGGAATATGTGTTTGGCATGAACAATTTGAAACCAAGCATAGCCCGGTTACAGAATATTACAACATTAGAAATGGATTAATTTTTAACAGCCTATATCTGGATACAAAAATCAATCTTTTTCTGTATATTAAATGGTTTGTAAAACCTGTAATTAGACATCTATTTTGTTACAAATATGAGACAGCGAATTATATTTTGAAAGCAACTTCAGACTTTCTAGAAGGACCCAATCATTTATTCTCTAAAAATCCACAAGAAGAACATAAGAAACTATCTGTATGTACCGAGAAGGCGACGAGAGATTGTACAAATATATTCATACACAATAAATATATAGAAACTATTACACAAACTGAAAATACATTACATAAGTTTTTCAGAATTTTAACTCTCAATGGACATATTTTACCCTCCTGGTTTTTCTGGAACGATGATAATTTAACAGATAAGGGCTATAAAATTGTACCTTCTTGGAATGGTAAACCTCTAAACGTTTTTAGAGCTAGGAAAGTTCTTTATTATAATTTGCAAACAAAAGAAGGATTTGTCGTTCAATTTTCTAGAATACGCTTTTTTCAAGTTCTATTCTATGCTATCTGGTTAGCTGTATTAATGTTTTTAAAATTACCTAAATTAAAAAGGCTTTATTTAGATATGTTTCCTGAATTTATTAGCCAATCTTTTTGGGAAAAGTATTTAGAAATAGAAAAATCAATTAATAACAAAAACCATGTCTAATAAGATGTTTGATTTTTTGATTGTTGGTGCTGGTTTTGCCGGTTGTACTTTAGCAAATTGTATAGCTACACAGCTAGATCGCAAAGTTTTAGTTATAGACACCCGCAATCATATTGGTGGTAATGCTTACGATTATTATGATAACGCTGGAGTCTTAATCCATCGGTATGGAGCGCATATTTTTCATACTAATAGTAAGAAAATAATTGATTACCTATGCAAGTTCACTGAGTGGAGAGTTTATCAACATGAAGTTCTTGCTAGGTTAGATGGTGATATTTACCCAATTCCCCTTAACCTGAATACTATTAATAAACTTTATGGTCTAAATCTTAATAGTCAAGAAGTTGAAGATTTTTATGAACAAGTTAGAGAAAAATATGACAGAGTTGAAAACTCTGAACAAGCTGTTGTGGGTAAAGTAGGGCGAGATTTATATGAAAAATTCTTTAAAAACTACACTTATAAACAGTGGAATTTGTGGCCTCATGAATTAGATGCTTCTGTGTGCGCTCGTATTCCTGTGAGAACTAATAAAGATAACCGCTATTTTGGTGATAAATATCAACTTATGCCATTACACGGTTTTACTAAAATGTTTGAAAAAATGTTGGATCACCCTAATATTAAATTCATGCTAAATACCAGCTTTCAAGAAGTTGAAAAATGGCTGAAGTTTGACCATTTAATATATACAGGACCCATAGATCAGTTTTTTGACTATAAATTTGGTAAACTTCCTTATCGTTCATTACGTTTTGAGTTTGAGACTCACGACACAGAATATTTTCAACAAGTTGCAGTAGTTAACTATCCCAACGATTATGACTTTACAAGAATAGTTGAGTCCAAACATATAACTGGACAAAAACACCCCAAAACTACAATTTATTACGAATACCCGCAAGCAGAAGGAGATCCCTATTACCCCGTACCACGCCCAGAAAATCGTGAGTTATTCCAACAGTATAAAGATGAAGCCGAGAAATTGCAAACTGTTACGTTTGTTGGTAGATTAGCACAATATCAGTATTACAACATGGATCAAGTTGTTGCTGCTGCCCTAACTGTATTTGAGAACAAAATTAGTAAACTTTATTAATTGTATTAATTGATGACAAAAAGAATGGAGACTACAACAGACGAAAATATTACTTGAGAGGAAAAATTTTGTTGTTTATTAGGTCTAGATTAAATGTCTCACAACGCAGTAGCGACTGTTATCGTTACTTGGAACAAAAAAAATGATGTTTGTAATTTAATTAAAGATATTACTAACTTAAATCTAAGCGGTATAAATCTTGATATTTTCGTAGTTGATAATGATTCCCATGACGGTACACAGGAACACATTGAAAAAAATTATCCTTATATCAAAGTGTTACAAACAGGAGAAAATATAGGTGGTTCTGGAGGGTTTTCTTATGGACTAAATTTTGTCAGTCAACTAGAATTAGAATATGATTATATTTGGCTTCTGGACAATGATGTTCGTTTAGACAGCGAAGCTTTACTTCCTTTGGTGGAAATATTAGAAAATTATGCTGAAGTTGGTTTAGTAGGTTCTCAAATTAGAAAATTAGAACAGCCTCAAATTATTCAAGAAATAGGTGGTTTTATTTATCAAAAAAAAGCTCATTTAAAAACTAATTTTGGTAATTATCAACTTATTGGAAATGAGCAAATATTAGCAGGAAAACCTTACATTAATGTTGATATTTGTGCTGCTGCATCATTATTAGTGCGTCGTGAAGTTGTACAGCAAATAGGAGTATTTGAAAATTATTTTCTGCATTTTGATGATGTGGAATGGTGCTTGCGAGCAAAAAAAGCTGGTTGGGTAGTAGCAGCACATCCAGCATCAATTGTTTGGCATTCTTCACCTGATTTTAAACAACGTCCTTGGATTAGTTATTATGATGAGCGTAACTTGTGCTATTGCTGGCAGAAACATCATCCTGAACTTTTATTAAAAAGAATCAGAGTGTTGCTACCTAAATTAATCTACTATTCCTTAACAGGGAGATTTTTCTGGGTAGAAATTTATTTACAAGGACTCGAAGATTTTTTTAAAGGAATCCAGGGTAAAATGCCAGGTTTACTTCCTTATAAAGAATATTCTTTAGCACAAGTTATTGATCAATCTTCATTAGTTTTAGTACAATCTAGTATTTATCAAGAAATATCTCAAAGTATAAGTTTAAAAGAGATGGAAATAAATCAGAAAATTACATTTTGGCATAAACCGAAAAATATATTACATCAGATTTATATTTACTTAGTATCTTGTATGTTTAAACAAGTTGATGTTGCCATAATAAATTGTCATATTCCAGACGTTTATGCACTCAATTTAGCTAAGAAAATCTATATTTTTACAGGTAGTGGTTATGTTCAGGTAAAATGGGGGTTCATCAATTCGTTGTGTAAAAGTTTAATAGTCTTTTATAAAATGTTGAAAGTATATTTACGTATGATAAGTTTAATAAAAAATCCCACTTCATAAGAATAATTAGATAAACAAAGGTGAAAAAATATTTATGTTAGCAGAAGATATTTTAATATCTATAGTTATATGTACTACTGATCGTGCAGATTCTTTGCAAAGAACTATAGATTCCTTAAACCAGATCCACTATTCCTATTTTGAAGTTATTGTAGTAGATTCTTCATCTACGAATCACACGTTAGATATGCTAAGAAAAATAAAAAATAACTTGAATTTTGATATTAAAATTTTCACATCAGAAAAGAAAAATATTAGTATATCCCGGAATATAGGTATCAAAAATTCTCTAGGATCAATTATTGCTTTCATAGATGATGATGCTATTCCACCTCCTGACTGGATAGAACAACTGCTAAAAACTTATTCTTTACATGGTGATAAATGTGCTGGGGTTGGTGGTACAGTCAGAGACATGACAAAACCAGGTTATCCCTTACAATACCATCGAGGTATCAGTAATATTATTAGTAATACAATTCCTATTCGTTCAGAAGATGCTGTTAATTATAACCAAACCCAAGGTTTTTGGTATAACTGTTTGATGGGTGCAAATTCATCTTATCGCAAAGATGTATTAGATGCAATAAACGGCTATGACGAATTTTTTGAATATTTTTTAGATGAAACTGATGTTTGTTTACGCATTATTCAAGCTGGTTATAAAATTCATTACTGTGATGTAATTGTAGATCATTACCCTCAACCTAGCCATAATCGTCAAGATCAAAAACATCTTACCTGTTGGTACGCCTTAGCTAAAAATACTACCTATTTTGCCCTAAAACACGCATTTAAAAAAATCCCTTTCCCTATCCTCATAATTCGTCTCACACTACTCCTAATTTATCGTTGTTTACTCAGAATTCTTCGTTTAAAATTTACACATCATCTATCAAATGAAATTTTATGGAAATATATTCAAGAATCTATACAAGGTATCTGTATAGGTTGGAATGCTGGTATGGCTTTGCATAAATTCAAAATTAGGGATAATTCAGACAATAAGCAAATTAATGAACATAGTCAATAACTCATCATCTCATCTATTAACTATCAACTTATCAATTATTTTCTCCCAACCAACCGGCATCAGCA
This sequence comes from Sphaerospermopsis sp. FACHB-1194, assembly GCF_014696235.1. Taxonomy (NCBI): domain Bacteria; kingdom Bacillati; phylum Cyanobacteriota; class Cyanophyceae; order Nostocales; family Aphanizomenonaceae; genus Sphaerospermopsis; species Sphaerospermopsis sp. FACHB-1194. Next base: position 38,228 of record NZ_JACJPU010000021.1, read on the forward strand.
ACTATGCTTTAAATCTGTTACCATATTTAAAACATCTCCAACCTACCCTATTAACAGCGCAAAATTACCCTGAATTCAACTGCTACACCATCCCCAACAATCTTACACCCGCTGACGGTATTAAGGGACATTTAAACCGTCTCATCTGGACACAATTCCAACTACCCAAAATATACACAAACCTTAAATCTACCCTGCTATTCTCCCCCATCCCTGAAGCACCACTATACAAAAACTGTCGCTTTATCGTCATGTCACACGACATGATCCCATTACGCTTTCCCAAACCCTTTTCACCTCTAACACCATATCACCGTTACTATACCCCCCAAGTCCTCAACCAAGCACAACATATTATTTGTAACTCTGAAGCAACAGCTAACGATATCACCAAATTTTACCAAATCTCAAGTAATAAAATAACACCAATTCCCCTAGCGTGCGATCGCTCTCATTTCCAATTTCTCAACCTCCCCACTAAAAACTATTTCTTATACATCGGCCGTCAACATCCTTATAAAAATTTACAACGTTTAATAACTGCATTTTCCATACTTTCTAACAGAAATGACTATGAACTATGGTTAGTTGGACCAACAGATAAACGTTACACCCCATTATTAGAAAAACAAGTTCAAGAATTAGAAATAAATCATTTAGTCAAATTCCTTAACTACGTACCTTACAACGAATTACCAACCATTATAAATCAAGCACTTGCTTTAGTTTTCCCCAGTTTGTGGGAAGGTTTTGGTTTACCAGTATTAGAAGCAATGGCCTGTGGTACTCCAGTTATCACTTCTAATATTTCCTCCCTTCCAGAAGTTACAGGAGATGCGGCAATTTTAATTAATCCCTATAACATACAAGAAATTACAGCAGCAATGCAAACTATTATTAATGATGCAGAAACTAGAAAAAAACTTTCAGAACAAGGGATAAAAAGAGCAGATCAATTTAGTTGGGAAAAAACAGGAATGGCTACAGTTGAAATATTAAAGCAATATATTTAGGATGAGTTTAAAAATTTCCAGAAAATACTCAAAGCATAATTTATTGCCGATGATTCGGAAATATGTAATACTAAAAGTAAGAAAATTCTTACCTGACAATAAAAATATGAAAATCACATCCAAAGGACAAGTAACTATTCCCGTAGAAATACGAGAAAGATTGGGATTAACACCCAACACAGAAGTAGAATTTGAAATCATCGGAGATGCAGTTTACATAAAAAAATCCAAAATTAAACCCACTCCCGGTAAAAATCTGATAGAAATAATGCGAGGTAAAGCTACAGTCCAAATGACCACCGATGAAATTATGGCACTAACGAGACAAGATTAATGAAAGAAATACTGGTTGATAGCAACATAATTCTCGATATTGTCACAGAAGATCCAAATTGTTTTGAGTGGTCATCTAATAAATTAACTGAATATGCTGAACAAACTCAACTAAATATTAACCCCATTATTTATGCAGAAATTTCCATTGGTTTTCAAAAAATTGAAGAATTAGAAGCTGTATTACCTCTCAATGTTTTTCATCGTTTAGAATTACCTTGGGAAGCAGCATTTTTAGCTGGAAAATGCTTTGCCAAATATCGTCAACAAGGAGGAACTAAAAGATCACCTTTACCCGACTTTTATATAGGCGCTCATGCTGCAATTGCAAATATGATACTTTTAACTAGAGATGTCAATCGTTACCGTACATATTTCCCAACTTTAGAAATTATAGCTCCATGATCTGAATAGCAACTCAAGCAATTTCTGAATAAAACAACTTGACATCCAGATACACGACTTCTTGAAAAGATCGGGTATTTATCCACATATAATTTTATGTTAAATACCCTAAACTAAAAATCAAATATCTCATGAATCTTTTACTTCTTTAACATCCATTGATTGCTTATTATCCGATATCCTTGATCTAATTAACTCTATATCTAAATTCAACTCAGAAGCGATCGCCTCCACACTTAAACCCAAACGTAACAACAAAGGTATCATCTCTAACTTACCTTCTAACTTACCTTCTAACTTACCTTCTAACTTACCTTCCGCTTTACCCTCTTCCTTCACATCTTGAAAATACCGTGTTTGCTTCAATTCATCTAGTCCAAACATAGCTTCTAACTCCTGACTACTTAAATAGGGAAACTTGTACACCAGTATCTTATCTACCAATTCTAAAACCTTTTCCTGGATCATTGGTTCTACTAAAGATACCCGTACTTGTTCTTTCAGTTGAACTACTTTATCCCTGATTTGTTCTTGTTGTGCTACTATCAATTCTAGCATTCCTAAACCCACAGAATCACCAGTTTTTTCCCCTAACTCATCTAAGTATATCCGTGATATTCTACCCCGATGAAATAACTCTTGATACTGAATCGGTTCTGCTGTATCAGTGCTACGATTGGGAAATATCGCCACTGCACACCAATTTTGTTGAGGACGATACAACTTCAAATACAGAAATATCTCCCCAAACAAGTCCCAGTAAAAATTATCACGTTGCTGAAATTGCACCTCTACAAAATAAATCAGTTTATCTTCATCAACAGGTGGGAGAAATAAACCATCAAAACGAAATGCTAACTCCTTAATCTCCACTGAATCAAACTTATAACCACTGGCCTTTGCTGGAGATTCTCCTAATAATTCAAATAGAACAGTGGGTAAAGTTTGAAATATTTGATAAAAAATTGAGTCTGTTTTCATTAATGGCAAATAGTTTTCGCCTAAACATCAATATCATTAAAATATCATAAATTCTATAGCGTTTCCGACAACGGAAAAAAGACGTAATTCTGAAAAATTGACAAAAAAATCCCCAAAAAAGCCATGATAACAGGGTAGAAAGATTCATAACCAAAAAGGAAATAGCAATAGAAGTTAAAGAAGTATGAGGCAATTTAGTCATGACTCTACCCAGACTAAATGCACCTTGTTCCTTTTTTCTTACCCTGAAACTCTTTATTTATCAGGTTTTTGGCTTTATTTGGGATTAACTCAATTCACCTAAATATCCAATAATCCGTAACGCTTTTGCAAATCTAATAATTTCATCCTTGCTTCTCCTGCATTATCCGCTAAATCCGCAAATTCCACAAACCTTCTTAACTCTTTTCTTAACAAATTGCGTTCCACCTCTATCGCTTCTCGATCCAAATCAGGAGGTAAAACAATCATATCAAAAATCGTCGCTCTATCCTTACCAGGATGGGGACGTAAAACCCTACCACGACGCTGGATAAATTGACGGGGATTCCCAGAACTTGATAAAATCACCGCAGTTTGAATAGCGGGAATATCCACACCTTCATCTAAACAACGAATAGCAACTAAACCTTGTAATTCTCCGCTTTCAAATTGTTCTCTTAAAATTTCCCGTTCTTGTAAAGAAGTATGTGCGGTGTAGGTGCTGACTTTGTAACCTAACTCTCCTCCTAAAATTCTCGCTACTTCCTTCAACTGACGCAAAGATGAACGGTGTCCGCTTTCCTGTGAACCATCGCTACAATAAAATAAAGTATGGCTGGTATCCAGACGATTTAACATTAATTCTTTCAAAGTTACTAATTTATTTTCTGCTGCACCTACTAACCTAGAACGTTTTATTAATAAGGATTTAATATCTTCAATATTTTCAAAATCGTCGATACCCCCTTCTTCTCGTTCTCTATATTGTAGCGATCGCCCTATTCTTTTAGTCAACTTCAAATAATTAATACTTTCAACTTCCGTTAATTCCACTAGAAGAGGATAATATAGATAATGAACTAAAGCACCTTGATTTATGGCATTCTGCAAACTAAACTCCGGTTGTAAAACAGAACCAAAATAATCAAATAAAGACTCCGTACCTCCATCATCAAAATATCTTTCTGGGGTAGCAGACAAAGCGAGACGTAAACCGATATTCCGAGGTAAACTTTCTTCTAACCTGGGTGCGCCTAAATTATGCGCTTCATCACCAATAATTAAAGTTTTAGGTGTAAAATATTTAAGTTGAGATTGCAACCCCTCACTAATTAAAGTCGAGTTAGTGGTGATGACAGTGACGAAATTTTGCGAACCGGAACGCAGATTATATAATTGCGTTGAAAGTTGACTTTGCCAAGTGCGTAAATTCTCGAAAGCCAAAATCGGTTGTAAGTTAAATTTCTCACATTCTCTACCCCATTGACTAACCAAATGACGGTAAGGACACACCACCAACAAGACTTGTAAACCTATTTGTTGGTATAATTCACAGGCGATCGCCAAAGCAGTAATCGTTTTCCCACTACCAGTAGCCATTTTTAAAGTCCCTCTGCCATTATTAGCAAACCAGCTAGTAATAGCTTGACGCTGATATCCCCGCATTTGCAAAGATACAGGCATTTTTGGACATCCTGGTAAAGATGACTGAACATGATAACTACCCTGATTTTCCCTGACAAAAGGCAACTTGAGAGAGAAAGCAGGAGGTTTTTGTTTCTGTATTGGCGATCGCGTGAGGTACATAAGGAGTTCAGTAGTTCAGTAGTTCAGTAGTTTGGGAGTTCAGGAAGAAGAATTAATATTTTTCCCAGTCACCAGTCACCAGTCACCAGTCACCAGTCACCAGTCACCAGTCCCTAATTATAATTTCTCCACACACCCACCAAAGAACCCTGTACCTGTACTTGCATAGCGGGTACTTCGATAGGTTGATATTTTGGGTTTGCAGGTTTGAGAGTGACAGTATCTTCTTCCAGATAAAAACGTTTTAAAGTTGTACCGTATCCTTCCACCCTAGCGGCAACAATCGTACCATTTTTTAACTGATTGGGTTCGAGTACGGGACGCAAAAACACCACATCACCATCAGCAATTAAATCTTCAATCATGCTATCACCCGTTACCCGCAAAGCATAGCTGCGGGGAGGTAGAGATAAATTAGCCAAGTCTAAATATTCATGTTCCACCGCATCGGTAAAAGGTTCAATTAAACCACCAGCAGCTATAGTTCCTAAAATGGGTACACCTTGCTTAGTCGGCCGCAAAATTCTAATTGTTCGCGCTTTCCCTTCATTCCAGTCAATGTATCCCTTATTGCGTAAATGTTCCAAACGACTTTGAATAGGTGCAGGTGACTTGAGATTCATCGCTTGCATCATCTGGCGAATAGATGGCGAATACTGATTAATACGGATATATTCTACCAACCATTCATACAATTCTTGTTGGACTGCTGTTAGTTTTTCCATTGTTTTATCGGGAAGTAATTACAAATGTCCCTAGAGCATTTGTACTACAAAAATCTTCCCTTAACAAGATTGATTTAAATATTTCTCAAGAATAAATCAATATCTTTCTTCAGCACTTGCGACTATTAACCAGTAATTTTAGTGAAATAGAGTTATATTTATCAATTTTTTCCTTAAATTGGTGATTGGTGATTGGTGATTGGTGATTGGTGATTGGTGATTGGTAATTGGTAATTGGTAAAAAACTCTTAACTGTCAACTGTCAACTGTCAACTGTCAACTGTCAACTGTCAACTATCAACTGTCAACTGTCAACTATCAACTATCAACTATCAACTATCACCAATCACCATTCTTTCACTTTGCCCCTAAAATACTAGCAAGTAAAGCTTTTTGGGCGTGTAATCTATTTTCTGCCTGATCCCAAACTTTTGATTGAGAACCTTCGATAACTTCATCGGTAATTTCTTCACCACGATGGGCTGGTAGACAGTGTAAAACAATTGCTGCGGGATCGGCAAAACTTAATAATTGTTGAGAAATTTGATAAGGTTGGAAGATAGGAAGACGGTTATCAGCTTCCGATTCTTGTCCCATACTTGCCCAAACATCAGTATAAAGAACCTGTGCGCCTTTAGCTGCTGCGGCTGCATCATGGGTGAGAATAACTTCAGTTTTATGATCAGCGATCGCCCTAGCTTTTTCTACAATTTCCGCATCTGGGGCATATCCTGAAGGAAAAGCTACTCTCACATTCATTCCCATCAAAGCACAACCCAACATGAGAGAATTAGCCACATTATTACCATCCCCCACATAGGTCAGAGTTAAACCTGCCAGAGAGCCAAAACATTCTTGAATAGTTAATAAATCAGCTAAAATCTGACAAGGATGCTCTAAATCTGTCAGAGCATTAATTACCGGAATTTTGGCATAATTAGCAAAAATTTCCAACTCCTGCTGGGCAAAAGTTCTAATAGCGAGGATATCCAAATAACGATCCAATACCCTAGCGGTATCCTGTACAGGTTCACCCCGACTCACTTGGGTAACATTAGGGTTCAGGTCAATAACCTGGCCACCCAGTTGATACATTGCCACAGTAAAACTAACCCTGGTGCGGGTGGAAGCCTTGGAGAATAACAAACCCAAAACCTTGTTACAATGTAACGTTAGCTTTTGTGACTTGAGTAAAGCTGCCATTTCTAGAAGTTCTTGCAGTTCTGGGGAACTCAGATCCGCCAAACCTAATAAATCTCGTCCGATCAATGCTGCCATGCTGATGATTTGTATATTATGGTGATGTTTTCTGTGTCTTCACTCAGCCGCGTCAACAGGAATACAGTCTTAAAACTCTACCAAATTATTGTTACCTGAATCTACTGGATTGTAGTTAGCTTGGTGATACATCAGCAGTTATGGGATTTTGGATTTTGGATAGACTTGACAGTTAACCCAGGTAAAAAACCAGGGAAAAAAATTTTTTCGGAAAACTACTAGACAAATAATTTATTTATGCTATTATTATAAGTCGGTGGGCAATTCAAAAGCTCCAACACGCCAGCATAGCACAGCGGTAGTGCATCCGACTTGTAATCGGAAGGTCGTCAGTTCAATCCTGACTGCTGGCTTTTTTATTTAACTAAACACATACAAAAACTATAGAAACGAATTTAGTATTTTATTGTTTAACCTGCCTAAATCCAATTTAGGTATCATCAAATGCTAACATCATACTTTTTATAGGAAAGCAATATGCAAACAAATCAATCACTATCTTTTCCCAGTATGGGATGTGGAACATGGGCTTGGGGTAATCAACTCCTGTGGGGATATAATGAAAGCATGGATGACCAATTACAACAGGTATTTAATCTTTGTGTGAGTAATGGTGTCACCCTGTTTGATACAGGAGACTCCTATGGTACAGGAAGATTAAATGGACGTAGTGAGTCACTTTTAGGTAAGTTTAGCAAAAAATATCAAGGTTTAAATCAAGATCATATTTGTATTGCGACAAAATTAGCAGCTTATCCTTGGAGATGGACAAGAAAATCAATTATTTCTGCTTGTCATGCTTCTGCTAAAAGATTAGGAAAAAACGTTGATTTAGTGCAGATGCACTGGTCTACAGCAAATTATGCACCTTGGCAAGAAGTAGGTTTATTAGATGGTTTAGCTGATTTATATGAAGAGGGTTTAGTTAAAGGTGTAGGACTATCAAATTACGGTACAAAAAGATTATTATGGGTACATAAAAGATTCCAGGAAAGGGGAATACCGATTAAAACTTTACAGGTGCAATATTCTTTATTATCAACCTATCCAGTGACAGAATTAGGGTTAAAAGATGTATGTGATGATTTGGGAATTAAACTCATTGCTTATAGTCCTTTAGCGTTGGGTTTATTAACAGGGAAGTTTTCGGAAAATGGTAAATTTCCTAAAGGTGTAAGAGGATTTTTATTTAAACAAATCTTACCAGGGATTCAAGGAGTTTTAGGAACTTTAAGAGAAATAGCAAATCAGAGAAATAGAACCATGTCTCAAGTTGCAATTAACTGGTGTATTTGTAAAGGTGCAATTCCTATTCCTGGTGCGAAGAATTTGGAACAAGCACAGCAAAATATAGGTACTTTGGGTTGGTTGTTGAGTGATGGGGAAGTTGCAGAGTTGGATAGTGCTGCTGCTAAGTCTGAAAAGAAGATGGTGCAGAATATTTTTCAGACAAAGTGATCTAATTTTTTCTAGATTCATCTTTGGATTTAATTAAATATTGACTCAGATTATGTAATAATCGTTGGTGTCGTTCTGTGGAAATTAAGCCAATTGATCCAATTATATTGTTACGAGTAATAACTGTTAAGAAACTCAATCTAATTACAGATGAACTAACTAAACCACTAGATTGAAAATCATCATCATCAGATGAAACTATTTCATCAAAATCAGGAATATATTGTTTTAATTGGGTGCTAATTCCACATACCAAAAAATCTTGATACTTTGGCATTTCTCGCAAAATTAAAGCCGGACGGTTTTTTATTTCTCCATTTGCTTGAGGAATAGGAGTTAATATAATATTACCTTCTTTCATAATCTGGGTTATATTCTTTGATTGATTCTAAGGTATATTCTGGTTCATTTTCTGCATAACATTGATTCAAGTTATTTAAAGAAAATTTTTCCCAGTTTTCTGTTTCTTCTGTATTCTTATCTTCTGGTAGAATAGGAATAATAAATACTTTTGTTCCTTCGGGTATAGATACAGGAGAGAGTAATTCTATTTTCCCGTCTTTAACAACTGCTAAATGTCCAGATGTCATTATTTTATATCCTAGTTTGCAATTTACAAGTTTTCTTGTAATATTATTATATCACCAATTTCTAAACCATGCTAGAAAAATCAAGATTATATTTACCAAAAGTTCCCAAATCTAATTATCAACCCCAAAGTCAAGATACAAACATAGAAGCTGATGTTTACTTATTTAATAGATTAAGAAACCTGACATTAAAACAACGCCTAGAAATGTTTATTTCCCATGAAAAAGGCGTAAAAAAACTATGTCTTGTAGGAATTAAATCACGACATCGAAATTTTACTATCCAAGAAATTCGTGATAAATTTACTTGCGCTGTATTAGGAGAAAAATATACTCCTGAATTTCAACCAAAAGGTATTAATGAAAATATGTGGATTCAAGATTCCATTTCTTTAGCAGGGGAACTACATCAAATATTTGCATCAATTAATATTTCTTACTATGTAAGTGGTGGTGTTGCGAGTTCTATCCACGGAGAACCACGTTCTACTCGTGATTTAGATTTGGTTATAGAAATTAATCAAAATCAAATAGATTTATTAGTAGAAACTTTAGAAGCATCTGGATATTATTGTTCAGCAGGTGCGGTAGAAGATTTGCAACGTGGATATGGTAATATATTGAATATTACTCATCCAGAAACTATCGCCAATGCTGATATTTATATCACAGATAATTCACATTTTGCTATATCACAAATGAATCGGAGAGTGTTAGTAGATGTAGAGGGAATACCTAGTTTTTGGATAGCTTCAGCAGAAGATAATATTTTACACACAACACAAAAGTTGCGCTGGGGTAAGGGAAGTAAATCAGAAAAACAATGGCGTGATGTTTTGGGGATAGTGAAGTTACAAGCAGAAAATTTGGATTATGGTTATTTAGTAGAATGGGCAGAATTTTTAGATTTGGTTGATGAGTTTAGTGAAGTATTAAATCAAGCTCGAATATGAAGTTATCATTTAGTATAAGTTAAAATCGCTGTTACATTCCCAATAATCTCTCAACCAAAATACTCACATCAGGAAAAGCTAAAGATCGAATTTCACCATTTTTAAAAATTTCTCGACTTTGATAACCTGCATCAGTAGGAACTCTAAAAACAATCAATTCCATATTCCGCAAATTAATTATCCAATATTCGGGAATACCTGCGGAAGCATAAACTTTAGTTTTAACTTCCAAATCTTTACTTAAACTAGAATCTGAATATTCAATTACCCAAAATATATTTTCTGGATAAGGATGATGTTCGCGGTAATCTTTTCCTAAACGTTGAACAATAGCAATATCTGGTTCTGGTTCGGAATTAGTTTCTGGGATAGTAATTGGTTTAGCTTGACGAACTTTTGCTTTTTGTCCAAGTAAATAAATTAAATATTCTCCTGCTTCATCACTAGAATAAGCATGATATTCTCCTTCAGGAGCCATTTCTACTATTTCCCCATTAATTAACTCAACATTACGATCTGCTAAAATACCAGTGGCAATTATTTGATGATAATCTTTAATAGTCCATTTTACAGTAGTTACATTCATAGCAGTTCTCCATCTGCTTTATTCCCATTGTAACTTCATTGATGACAAAATTAAATTCCCAGATTAAATTATTAGCTCCAAAATTTGCTAAACTCCAAAATCGGGAAAGATGAAAATATTGGTTATTGGGAGCGATCGCACAGTGATTCAAGGTGAAGGTACAATCAATGTAGAAAATGTCAACCCCCAGGATTATACATGGAAGTTCTGGCCAGTTGTCCCCCTTTATCCCTACGGAAAACGTCGCACTATTCGCAAAGAAGTAGTTAAGGATACTATCTGGATCTTTGATCAGATGCAAGGGGTTTTCTATGTAGTTGTACCCATCCGCATGACGGTGGTAAAGTTAGAAAAAGGCGGTTTATTGGTTTATGCACCTGTCGCACCCACAAAAGAATGTATCCGGTTAGTAAATGAGTTGGTAGCAGAACACGGGGAAGTAAAGTATATAATTTTGCCCACCATCTCAGGAATAGAACATAAAGTATTTGTCGGACCCTTTGCGCGATATTTTCCTACAGCACAGATATTTGTAGCACCAGAACAATGGAGTTTTCCCGTAAATTTACCTTTAAGTTGGTTGGGTTTACCATCAAACCGGACGCAGATATTACCCGCAGATAGTAGTCAAGTACCGTTTGCTGATGAGTTTGATTATGAGATATTGGGACCCATTGATTTGGGTCCTGGGAAGTTTGCAGAAGTGGCATTTTTCCACAGGCGATCGCACAATCTCTTGCTCACAGATACCATAGTTTCCGTACCCGCAGAACCACCAGCAATAGTTCAACTTGATCCCTATCCGTTGCTGTACCACGCCAAAGATCAAGCATACAATATCATAGCCGATACAGCAGAAAACCGCCGCAAAGGGTGGCAACGTATTACATTATTTGCCTTTTACTTCCGTCCCAGCGTAGTGGATGTACCCAAGTGGAAAGATGTATTTAGAGATGCCTGGAAAGCACCAGAACGCAGCTTAAAAACATATTTTGGCTTTTTCCCCTTCCAATGGCGAAAAGACTGGGAAAGGTCTTATGAAGCATTAAGAGGAGATGGGCGGATATTTGTGGCACCGGTTTTACAGAGTTTAATATTAAATCGCGAACCCCAGGAAACAATAAATTGGGCTGATAAAGTGGCACAATGGGATTTTCAATGGATAATTCCCTGTCATTTTGATGCACCTATTAAAGCGGAACCACAACAATTTAGAAAAGCGTTTTCTTTTTTGGAAAAATATCCCAGTGGGGGTTTAGTGAATAGTAATAGTTATCCTTTACCGGAGGATGATTTTCAGGTTTTGCGAGATATTGATCAGGGTTTGAATAGGTTTAAAATTGTGCCACCTGCGAGGGAGAAGGTGTAGGATGTCCCCAGAAAAGAAATTATGGAACTTATTTATGGGGGCAGGTCGAAGCTTATGGGATATCTAGATGTCTGATTTTTCCGTTAAATTATCGCCCATAAGCTTCGCCCCTACAACTTATGACAAATTAATACATTCTATTTTGGAGAGGTCTAATTTAATCAGATTCGGTTTCACTACTAGGTAAAAGCAGACGAATAGCGAGGATCGCAAACCCCACAGCAGCGATCGCCTTTAAAATTCTTGTAGGAAATAACTCTGCAACTGCACCCCCAGCTAATGCTCCTAGTAAACTGGTTAATACTAAAGCACCTGCTGTACCAAAAAATATAGCTTTGCGTGATTGACCTTGACCAGAAAGAGCGATCGCCGCTAACTGACTTTTATCTCCCAACTCAGAGAGAAACACTGTAATAAAGCTTAGTCCTAAAAGATTCCAATCCATAATTTTCTCTATAACAACCAACAACTGAAAATTAACCAACAAACACATCCCAAAACAACATTACAGAAATCAACAGCAACATTACCCCTGCTGATTTTTCCACAGTTTTCGGACTCAGTTTACTCGCAATAAAACCACCAAGCAGCACACCTAATAAACTGGTAGTAACTAAAGCAGTTCCCGAACCCAGAAACACTAACCAAGGTGCATGAGATTCCGCACTCATTAACAACGTTGATAATTGGGTTTTATCACCAATTTCCGCTAAAAATATGGTAATGAAGGTAGTTCCCAACACCATCCATACTGATTGCTGTTTTTTGTTTGCAGGTTGAGCAGTATTTTCTGGTACTGGTGACTGGGTTTCAGGTTCGGTAATGGTTACAGGTCGAGTGTCAAGTTTCACGGGTGTTAGTCTTTTCACTAAGTGGTTTTCATATTCTTTTCATTTTCTCATAATGTTGTCATAAATGGCAACTTGTGAACAGAAAATTAAAGTATAAAACCCACAGCTTGATCAAACCGGATCATTTCCAAACTGCGATCGCCATAAATACTTTCAATCTGCTGATGACAACAATCAATCGCAAAATCATTTAGTTCTTCTGCTTCAATACCAAACATATCCTGAAAAGTATCAACTTGGACCCGACAAAAACGCGGACGATCAGCATAAATAATACATTCTCGCGTTTCGTGGTCAAAATTCACACACCAACCATCCTCACCTACCATACTAAGATAAAGTCCCAGTTCCTCTGGTGAAAGATACTCTTCTAAGTCTGGGCGTTCTGTAGGATCAAGATGACAGCACGCACCACATTGTTTTATACATTGCCAGGTAGCCATAATATACCTCTAGGAGTAGGTGACAGGTGATAGGTGACAGGTGACAGTAGGGAACAGGGAAATGGGGAGGTGGGGGAAGATTAATACCCCAGTCCCCAGTCCCCAGTCCCCAGTCACCAGTCACCAATTCCCTGTTTACATTTTTATGTACTTTCCTATAATTTTGTTAAGTAACTTAAAACTTGCTGCCCCTATCCAGATATGATCTAATGCGGGCTTTGCATTTAAGTTATTGAATTTTTTAAAACCGTTTGGAGGAAAAATGGAAGCTTTAGCCAATATTAATTGGGAAGTTGTGTTTCAATTAACCTGTGTAGCATTAATTGTACTTGCAGGACCAGCAGTAATTTTTGTACTCGCGTTTCGCAACGGCGACCTATAATTTAGGTCATGGGTAATGGGTAATGGGTAATGGGTAATTGGTAATGGATAATGGGTAATTGGTAATGGGTAATTGGGAAAAGCTCTTTCCTATCACCAGTCACCAGTCACCAGTCACCAGTCACCTATTCCCTACCAAAGCCTGCATCGCAGCTTGAATAATACCATCATATTGGGGTAAAGATAAATCAACCTGTTTAGCATCTTCACGACTTAACCCTAACATACCTATTTTATTCTCAGGCTGCATGACTAATACCTTACCTTCACTATTTTTAATTCTTAATTCTGCACCTACACCATTTTGATAAATACCACAGGTGTATTGACGCTGTTTGTATTCAAACTTTGTCGGTTTAGAAATTTTTGATGTAGTAAATAATTTTTCCACCTGTTGCGGGAGTCTCACCCCCACTAATTCTAATTGCAGATTATTATTACCATTATAATTATTTTCACCCAATTTGTAAGCAACATCAATTCTGGATGGTAAGGGAAAATAATCACCCCACCGCCAAGCTATAGCTGGAATTTCATATCTTTGATTATCTATAACTTGCCCCAAAACTAATTTAATATGACCTTTGCCAACTATTTGTTGTTGAATAACTTGAACATTAGGAGTCCAAAATAGAGGACTAGGGTTTTCAATACCGCAAGGATGAAGAATATTTAACTGTTGGAATAAATCTTGATTGATTTGATAGAGATTTGCTTGAGCATCAATTTTTAGCAAAGGTTTCAAATGTTGAATTTCTAAACATTGATTGGCAAAATCAGATAAACGTAATCTAAAATCTGCTAAATTATCTGCTGGTAAAGAAAAACCACCTGCTGCTTTATGTCCTCCATATTTACTTAATAAATCATCACTATCTTCTAAAGCTTTAAACACATGAAATTCAGGTATTCCCCTTGCAGAACCACGTATTACACCGTCACCTTCAAAAGTACCAATAAAAACCGGAACACCATAACGCTCAACCAAACGAGAAGCAACAATACCAATTACACCATGATGCCAATTTTCCTTAATAACTACTAAAACCCGGTTTTTAGGTAAATCTTCTACATACAAATCTTCCACTAATGATATTGCTTCCTGTTCAATTTCCTCACACATTTTTTGACGTTCAGCATTAATCTGTTCACACTGCATCGCTCTTTCTAGAGCTATTCCCATATCATCAGTAGTCAACAATTCTATCACAGTTTGCGGGTTGCCAATTCTGCCAATAGCATTAATTCTAGGTCCCAAACGAAACCCAATATCATCAGGTTTTAAAGATTTTGAATTTTGGATTTTGGATTTCAGATCAGATTTTGAATTACTTTCTGTTTCTCCTTCACTAGCTTGAACTCCAGAAACTTGAATTAAAGCTTGAACACCTGGTAAAGTAGACTTAGATAATAACTTTAAACCACGTTTTACCCAACGACGATTTACACCAGTTAAAGGAGCTAAATCAGCAATAGTTCCTAATGTAAATAAAGCTAACATGGGGTGAACTAAACCTTTTAATTCTCCCATTTGTTGAGCTAAAGACACCGCTAAAATATAAGCTACACCCACACCAGCAACACCCCGATAAGGAGAAGATTCATCTATTAACTTTGGGTTGAGAATAGCATTAGCTGGTGGTAATTCTTTGGGAAGATCATGATGATCTGTAATAATCACTTTTAAACCTAATTCTCTAGCTCTAGCAATAGGTTCACAAGCAGCAATACCATTATCTACCGTGAGAATTAAACCCACACCTTCACTCTTGAATTCTTCAACAATACGTTTATTAATTCCATAACCTTCGTGCATCCGACTAGGTATAGCATAATCAACATCAGCACCCAAAGCGCGGAGACTTCGCAATAATAAAGCAGTGCTAGTCATCCCGTCTGCATCATAGTCACCACAGATAGCAATTTTTTCTTGATTTTTAATAGCATTTTCTAACAATTCTACACTTACCGCTAAATCGGGGAAATCTTCCAAAGGAGAAGGTAAATTTAAACTTTCAGGATTGATAAATTTTTCTGCTGCTTCTGGTGTTTCCATTCCCCGATTAATCAATAACTGACTGATAATAGGGGAAATATTCGTTAAACTAGCTAATTTTACAGCTAATTCTATATTTGCGGGCGCAATTTGCCAACGTTGGTTAGGTAAACGTTTAATATTTTGGTCATTAGTCATCGGTAATAGGTAATTGGTGATTGTTGATTGGTGATTAGGAATATTTTATAATAAAAGATGCAGAAAACACCTAAGATAATATCAATAGATATTACATAATAGATATTACAGATGTTAAAAAAAGATTAATGCCAGTCTGTAAATATCTAGCGTGGAATTGGGCAAACTTTTAATTTGATACTAAACCTGTCTAAATTATGGGTTTAAGCTGATTACTGATTACTGATAGCTGAATGCTTACTGTATTCCTTATTTCCTATTACCTGTTCCTTCTCCCAAATATACAATTTATTTGGCACGACTACTTATTACAATTTGTCATCATCTTCTGGTTCTAAATTGGAGACTTTCGCTAAAACTTGAAAGTTTAAATTATACAATAAATTATAAAATTATGTTGGGTTGAGCGTTTGCTGCACCCAACATTAAATTTGTCTCTAATTGTCTCTAAGATTGGCTTAAACTACCAATACCTACGGCATCAATTAAAACTTTGTCACAAGACAATGCACCACTGGGAATTAAAACATCTGCTAATTTTTGTCCAGGTTGAGGACGTTTAATTTTCAAACGAATTTCTGTGGCGAGTTTACTGTCTGGATTACATTTGAGACTTAAACTACTAGAAGCCCCCTGTCCAAAAGTTCAGTTCCTTGGCTTTATTTAATGCGTAGGTATTTTGAGTTTGGGGTGCAAATTGCTTAATTATGCACTTTTCGTTTAATTTGTCAATATCTTCTGCTAGATAAGTTTTCCCAAAACCCCCACCACCCAAGGGTTTAATGGGACGATAATGGTTTCTCAGGATGGTTAAAGGAACACCACAGTTAGGACAAAATTTGGTTGTGTTGGTAACTGGAGGATTATGGCAATCTGGATTTAGACAACATATCTGAGACATGGGTGAGTTTTGGTAGATACGTTGAGTTCTATACAAGCATATACCACTTTATTCCTTCCAGTCTCTGACTGGAAATACTGTTAAAAACCCTAAAATCTAGGAAATCCCATCCAGCAAATCTGTAAATCCTGTAAATCCTGATTCAGACATTATTTCTATAATAGGTATTGATCAGGTGTTATGGGGTTTTAGCAGCATGACAATAGCAAAAAAACTAGAAGCAAAACTAGAACAGTTAAAAGCCTTATTTGCGGAAATGGATCAGGCATTAATAGCCTATTCTGGGGGAGTTGATAGTACATTAGTTGCCAAGATTGCTTATGATGTATTAGGCGATCGCGCTTTAGCTGTAACAGCAGTTTCTCCTTCCCTACTACCAGAAGAATTAGCAGACGCAACAGCACAAGCAGCAACTATTGGGATAGCCCATAAAATCGTTCATACCCACGAAATGGAAAATCCCAACTACACATCAAACCCAGTTAACCGCTGCTATTTTTGCAAAAGTGAATTGCACGACACACTCAAGCCCCTCGCTTTAGAGTTAGGATATCCTTATGTGGTAGATGGAGTCAACGCCGATGATTTACATGATTATCGTCCTGGAATCCAAGCCGCAAAAGAACGAGGTGCGCGATCGCCTTTAGCAGAAATAAGTGTCACAAAAGCCGAAGTTCGTCAACTTTCCCAACAACTCGGCCTACCTTGGTGGGATAAACCCGCCCAACCCTGTTTAAGTTCTCGCTTTCCCTACGGTGAAGAAATTACCATAGCCAAATTACAGCGAGTTGGTAGAGCAGAAATTTATCTTAGAAATTTAGGATGGGATAACCTGCGGGTACGTTCCGAAGGAGACACAGCCAGAATTGAACTACCACCAGAAAAAATAGCAGATTTTGTCTTAAAAACAGATTTACCTGCCCTTGTCAGCACATTTCAAAATCTAGGATTTATTTACGTCACCTTAGATTTAGAAGGTTATCGCAGTGGTAAATTAAACCAAGTTTTACAACAAATTCCAGCTACATAAAATCAACAATTGATTGACTCTTACTATTCTCTTCTTACTGTCACCAGTCACCAATCACCAGTCACCTGCCTCACAATCGTTGAGCGACTATATACTCTATCTTTTGCAGGGCAGACTGCCATACACTATATCCTGCGGGTGACAAATGTAAACCATCTGTGGTCAATTCAGGACGTAAACTACCATCAAAATCTGTAAACCAATTGTGAATATTTAAATAATTAGCCCCCTCTTGACGAGCAATTAAGGCAATTTGGGCATTGATATGACGAATACGACTATTGGCTATTTGAGGGCGGCGAATAGGCAAAATCGACTGCACCATAATTTGACTTTTGGGGTGAGTTTGCCGCAAACTGCGAATAATTCGCCGATGATTGAGTAAAATCGTCTGATCACTAGCACCCTTGAGCAAATCATTAATCCCAACCATCATATAAATAACTTCTGGCCGCGTCTGGGAAAAAGCTACTAACCTCCTGAAAACTCCAGCGGAACTATCTCCAGATATCCCTTGATTCAACCACAATTTACCAACAGGTAATTTTTCTTTAGGAAACCACATACTCAAAGAATCACCCACCAAGATACTCAAACGATTTGTACCTTGACCTTGGGAAATTGCTCTCGCTTCCATCGCTAATAAGCTTTTCCAATCTTGATAACTGACTTTCTCTTTTTTCTTTGACTTCCAATATGACTGTAAATCTTCATCATCTACACGAGTGTAAATTTGCCCAGTTTTCAGGGAAGCTAATCTTAAATAGTACATTTGAATCCCAGATACAGGAGTCCGCTTAGTTTTTTGAGAACTCAAGTTTAAAGATGTTTTTATCGGTGCTGCTAAAAAGTTGTTTGCTAATTCCCCTGACAAAATTTCCACCCTGGGGCTAATTTTCTCAACTCGTACCGGGGAAGTCTTTGATGCTGATACAGCTTGGCTACTAAATTCTGGCAAGGAGTTACTTTTCTGGCGTACTGCTAACTGTGAACTCCCTGGTTTGGATATAGCTTGATTACTGAATTCCGGTAAAGAAATGTCAACTTGATAAGTGACTTTTTCATCTACTCCTGGTAATGGTGAACTTGGATTTAAATCCTCCAAAAATCCAGTATTTTCAGGTGGGAGACTCGACATCTTTGGGAGAGCCGATGTTGGTACTGCCAATCCTGTTAACAAGCCTGCTGCCAACAGATAAGGTTCCTTCATCGTTTTTTCTTTCCTTGTAAGGACTCACTGCTTTTCCTTATGACAGCCATATTTGGCTGAATTCAGGAAAATTCTACTTTCCTTACGCGGTATCAAGATCCCCCATGAGAATGTAGTTTACAACATATAAGTATAAAAAATCACAGATTACAAAATGTTAAAAAAATATTGTTAAATTTTATTCTATATACAATAACGTCGTTTAAAGTGCTAAGATTTATGCGAAGTCATTAATGTTTCCTTTTATTTCCGTGGCTAGAGCTAGTACCGCAATTGGCGTAAGTCCAATCATCAAAGAAAGAGTGCAAACACAGGCACATTCCACACGTTTGACCTTAAAAGAGGTTATTCTCATGGGGATGATGGCAATTGATAAGCTAGACGATCAAGGTCGTCAAGAGTTAGCTGATAAAGTGCATAAAATGCAAGTAGACGGCGAAATATGAATCTATATTGAGAAGTCTAAACTCTAAAGTCTTTAGTGCAGCATAATTGACTGTTTTGAGGACAATAGAACAACCACGACTGATCAAAAATTGATTCTTAGCCAAGTCAAAAGCAAATTCTCCTGTCCATCAACCTCATTCAATTCCAAAGATACCCAGTGGTGTTGTTGAGTCATATCAACAAAACCCCTTCTTTTGGAAAAAGCGAAGGGGTCTAAAAATAGATCCCCTTCATCGGTTAACAACTTAATAAAGAACTCAGCGAAACTCTGAGGATAACCAACTGGATTGATTTTAATTACCGCTGGTTTACAAACAAAAAGTAAATCAGCACTACCAAATCCAAATTGACAATTTATAGCAAATTCGGCTAGATTGCCCTTTGGTTTGGTTATCCTTTGATTATTTCCCTGATATCTTGTGTCCATCGGGACGAATATCGGTTTTATAGCACTTCTTGAGTCAATTTCATGTACTCTCGCTATAAAGCGATAAAATACACCAACATCTTATGTTGAGTACGGGGGTTTCTAGATCCCCGAATCAAAATTTTTTTACAATAGATATAGATATAGATATAGTTTTTCGTGGTGATAGTTGATAGTTGATAGTTGATAGTTGATAGTTGATAGTTGATAGTTGATAGTTGATAGTTGATAGTTGATAGTTGATAGCACAAGTGTTGAATCCTGCAATAAAACTTTACAATCTTGGCGTTTTACCCAGGTAAAACCTATTGTCTATTGAGAATAGAGTCATTAATTGCTGAAATTTGGTATCACTGATACCAATGCACAAATTGGACAATATCCTCAAAATCTTAACATTCAACACTTCTGAGTTGATAGTTGATTGGGAAACATCAAATTGATTACCCAGTCACCAGTCACCAGTCACCAGTCACCAGTCACCAGTCACCAGTCACCAGTCCCTAATATCGACTGACAACCAAAAATCCTACCTGAAATAACCCGACAACAAAACCTAAAATACCGCCTAAAGTCACAATTGCCTGTAATTCATTCTTGACAATTCCTTCAATTGCTGCTTCTAAATCAGCAGGTGAAGTTGATTTTACTCGGTCAACAATCACTTGATCTATAGATAAAATGGGAATTACCTGGGCGACAATTGCTTCTAAATCTTTTTCTAAATACTTTTCTAAAATTAAAGCTAACTCTTGAGACACTACTTCTAAGGAAGTATTAACCACTGGTGAATTTCGCAAACGATTTAACAGCAAGACAGCAATATTTTCCCAGTCCGCTGATTCAGTTAATTCCTGTAACAAATTGCTACCACTCTTTTGTAAGTAATGGCGTACACTTTCCCTAGTGGTTTTTCTGAGTTGACGAACTGTACCAACGGGTAAATTTTGTAAAGATAAATCTTGGAATAATTTTTTGAGGCGATCGCGCATTTGCAAATCTTGGATTAATTCTTCTAATCGTTTATTTGTAGCCTCTTTTTCATCTAAACAAAAAGTCCTTAACCGGGTTAGAGTATTACGTAAACCAAATAAATTAGCGACTACCCAATAAGTACCGCTGGTTTTTTCACGAAAGCTATCATCAATAGTTTGAATAGTCCTATCTGTTAAAAAATCAACTATTGCCTGTCTTAAAACATCCGATGGTAAAACAACTTGCAACAACCAATCAGCTAACCGTGTAGATTGTTCTTCACTGAGTTGAAATTCCAGTAATACCTGGTCAAAAATTTGGTTGATTTGCGCTTCTAAAAAATTTTCCTGTCTGGCCAAAACCTTCAGGAGACGGGGTAAAGACTCTCCCAGCAAATCCCGTAAAATTCCCGCCACAATTTTGGCACTTTTCTGGTTTTTATCACCTTGAATTTGCTCCAGCGCCAACTTCAATAACCAGAGAATCGCACCTTGTACCCGTTCTGTTTGTAAGAGACGCTTCGCCAGCTTTTGCAATTCTTCTGGCGTTAACAGCGATCCCATAATGGTATTAGAAATATTTTTTGCCAACCGCTCCTGATTGCGGGGAATCAACCCAGGAGTAAAAGGCACTCTGCGCCCCAGAATATAAATAGCTCGATAGGGGCGAAATAGCATTTTGATGGCTATATCATTGGTGAAATAGCCGATAATTCCACCCAGAATTGGGGGTGATACATAAAGCCAAAGATGTGACCAATCCACAGGATTTTGGATTAGGGAAAGAGGACAGGTGACAGGTGACAGGTGACAGGTGACAGGTGACAGGTGACAGTTATCGAGGTTGACTGTTCACTGTTCACTGTTCACTGTTTCCTGACTCCCAACTAGCAACTTAACATTAGTTAGTAATTACAAATTATCAATTATCAATTATCAATTATCAATTATCAATTACCAACACTCCCATCATACCGTTAGAAATGGGGTAATGTGTGGCGTTGACAAAACCTACTTTTTGTGCTAATGCTACTTGGTCTTTACCAATGGGGAAACGGTCTAAACTGGGACTAATATAAGCGTATTCTTCTTTAACACCTAAATTAGTTGCCAGGGGAACGACGAGGTTATCTAAATACCACTGCTGAAAAGCGCGGAATGTTTCGTTGTTAGGGCGATGAAAATCTAAAATTGCTGCTTTTCCACCAGGTTTGAGAACGCGATATATTTCTTGGAGACTGCGGGGAATATCTTTCACGTTTCTTAAACCATAGCCCATTGTGATGGCATCAAATTGATGGTCGTCAAAGGGTAAATTAAGAACATCAGCTTCTATCCAAGTGATAGGAGGTTGGGGGTAATGGCTTTGGCAACGTTCTTTGGCAGTTGTGAGTAAGTTACAGGAAAAGTCTACACCATAAACTTTTCCCGTCATTCCTGCGCGTCGTGCCAATCTAAAGGTTAAATCACCACTACCACAGCATAAATCTAAACAGGTATCTCCGGGTTTAGCTCCACTCCATTTAACGGTCATTTCTTTCCATATCCGGTGTTGTCCCAAACTTAACCAATCGTTTAATTGATCATAAACTGGGGCAATACGGTCAAAAATGTTACGAATTTCGTTGTTTATGGGTGCTTGGTAGTTGGTCATCCGATTTTAGATTTTAGATTTTAGATTTTGGATTGATAAAAGACTTTTGTTGCTGTCACCAGTCCCCAATCACCAGTCCCCAGTCACCAGTCACCTGCTGCAACTACTAGAAAGAGCGATCGCCACTAATTGCACTGACAGATGAATGAGGTTAAGTTCATCTTCCCTTAAATTACAAGGTTTTTGCCACTGGAGCGATAATACTCCTAACATCTGCTGACGATAAATAATTGGGATAATTAAATGTGCTTGGACTCCAGCAGCTTGGTAATGAGTAAGAGTATTGAGATTAGGGTCTTTAGGGATATTTAAACAAGATTGGATTTGAGCAGTGGCGATCGCTGCTTTGGCGAGTGGATCTTCACAGAGCCAATTTTCAACTCCTCCTGTCACACTGTAAGCTCCCTGGGTTGCTACCAGAGTATTTTCTTCTATAAGTTGTACAATACAACCATCAGCAGCAAAAGTTTCACTAAAGGCTTTAGCAATGGAAGTTAAAATTTCCTCTATGCTAGAAGCAGCTTGGGTGACTTCCACCAGCACAGTCAACAACTGCATTTGTGCATTAGCGCGACGCAGTTCTTCTGTTCGCTGTTTCAGTAAATCATAAGTTGCTGCTGCTCTTTGGACTACTTCCTTGAGTTCTCCAGAGTCCCAAGGTTTGGTAATGTATTTGAAAACTTGACCACTATTAATTGCTTCTACAAGGTCTTCAATATCTGTAAACCCAGTGAGGATAATTCTCACGGTATCGGGAAATTGTGGTAAAGTCCGGCTCAGAAATTCAGTTCCTTTCATTTCTGGCATTCGCTGATCGGAGATAATGACTGCTACTTCTCCTTCTTGTTCGAGCAATTGCAAAGCATTTACACCACTGTCAGCTTTGAGGACGTTAAAATCACGACGAAAGGTACGATAAAGTAGATCCAGATTATCTGGTTCATCATCCACTACCAGGATTTTGAGTTTTTTTGCACGTTCACGACTACTGAATTGAGAGCGCACTTGCTCAATTTCGAGATTTGTGTTACCCATAAATTTCTTTATATGTTCTTCACAATTTTGTTATATTCCATACACAGCAGAGTTGAAAATCCTGATTTTTAGCAATTCAACATCAACCAAGCTGTGAAACAAACAACCTCAATTTAAAATCCAAAATCCATAATCTAAAATTCGCACATTTAAGGGATAATTAAGAGCTTAATTACTAATCACCATATTAAATTGAAGTTTGCTCTTCCGATTATGACTGAACTACCATCCAACACACAAGATACAGGGAATGCTGCTAATGATACAGCACAAGAATTATTAGTAAAATTGAGACAAAAACAAGGTAACTGGGTGGAATGGGGAGTAGCGATCGCCTACCTCCAAAAAAACGGTTACAATCCCCAAGAAATCTTTGAGTCCACTGGATTTGAGCCAATCCAACAAAATCAGGTGATTGTTGGCGCTCAAGTTTACAGTTCTTTAGAAAAGTTTGGTGCATCGGAAGCAACACGGGTATACTATGGTACAAGAGCTAGTGATATTCTTTATGAACTGCGCTTACTGACTCAAGAGGATCGAGCCGCAGCGGCTGATTTGATTTTTTTACATAAACTTGATGTAGACGAAGCGCGGGAAGTTGCTAAAGCAATCAAAGATTTTTCTCGCTTTTCTACCCCACCACAAGGTTTTACGAACGATCCAGGGGATGCAGTCGCTTATCAAGCTTGGAAATTAGCCAGACAGAACTCGGATTTACAAGAGCGATCGCGCTTAATTGCTAAGGGTTTGCGTTTTGTTCACTCGCCCACAGCTAGGAAACAAATCGAACAACTATTAACTGATTTTACCGTAGTTCCCCAACGTCCCGCCCCCATTCTACCCTTTTTCCGGTTAGAGTCAGATGAAGAACTACCCCGGCTTGTACCTGTAGTGGGTGAATTACCATTGACACCACAAGCTGTAAAAGCTGTACCAATAGTTACAGAAATTGAACCATTTAAAATTGTCAAATTTGCAGGGGAACAAGCTTGGGTAGCTTTACCAGGTTGGCAAGTGTTACGATCTGCGGAAGATCCAGTAGTCATTATTGCTAGTAGCGATATTTTCCCTAACCCAAATCAAACGAAAATAGAACCTGTTTTAGTTGTGATAGATCGCAATCAAAGAGATTGGGATGCTTCTAGTTATTTTGCCTTTGATAATTCTGGAGAAGTTGATTTTCAATGGTTTGAAACTGCACCAGAAAATACTTTGTTAGGTAAAGTTATTATCATTTTACGTCCTAAGAAAGTTCTCGATGAAGAATTTACCAAAGATGCTTGGCAAATTGATGAGTAAAAATTGATAATTGGTGACTGGTGACTGGGGACTGGGGACTGGGGACTGGTGATTGGTGATTGGTGATTGGTGATTGGTGATTGGTGATTGGTGATTGGGTAATCAATTTTATGATTCCCTATCAACTATCAACTATCAACTATCAACTATCAACTATCAACTATCAACTATCAACTATCAACTATCAACTATCAACTATCAACTATCAACTATCAACTATCAACTATCACCAATTATGAACTATAAATTATGAATTATGAATTACATATCATCTATCAACCAATTAAGAGAAAATATTAACAAAATTCGTGAAAGTTTGCGATCTGGACAAACACAAATGGCAAACTGGGAAACAGGACCTTTAGCTGTATCTGCTGTTCCGGGTGCTGGTAAGTCTACGGGGATGGCCGCTGCTGCTGCAATTGCCATAGCACGTCAATATCAGCATTCTGTGAATAATGATAAAAATTATCGCCGTCAGTTGGTAGTTGTTACTTTTACCCGTTCTGCTGCTGCTAACCTAAAATTAAAAATCCGCGACAAGTTAAAAGAATTATCCTTACCACAAACTGGCTTTGTTGTTTATACCCTACACGGTTTAGCCTTAAATATTGCCAGTCGTCATCCTGAGTTATCAGGTTTACAGTTAGATGAAGTCAAATTAATTACTCCTAATCAAAGTCATCGCTTTATTAGACTAGCAGTGGAACAATGGATAAATAACCATCCTGCCCTATATCGCCGCTTGTTAGAAGGTCAGCAATTTGACGGAGAAGAAACAGAAAAATTGCGTCGTCAGTCAGTGCTGAGAACGGAAGTATTACCAGATTTAGCTTATACCGTGATTCATGAAGCTAAAAGCTCGGGAATATTACCGGAAAAACTTTATTTATGGAGTGAAAAAAGTCAAGATTCTTATCAAATTTTACGTATTGCTGCGGGACTGTATGAACAATATCAAAAAATCATGAAATTACAGGATTTCATTGACTATGATGATATGATTTTAGGGGCATTGCAGGTATTAAAAAATAAGAGCGCTTTACAGATTGAAAAAAACAAAATTTTCGCAGTTTTTGAAGATGAAGCCCAAGATTCTAGTCAACTACAAACGCAACTTTTAGAAAAATTAGCAAGTGAGGAAGATGAAAATGAAAATAATTTAAATAAATCGAAATTGAATTTAGTCAGAGTTGGTGATCCTAACCAAGCGATTAATTCAACTTTTACCCCTGCTGATCCAATTTATTTCCGAGAATTTTGTGAACAGTGTAATGTTGATAAACGACTAGCAACAATGAATCAAGCAGGGCGTAGTAGCAGAATTATTATTGATGCTGCTAACTTTGCTTTAGAATGGGTAAATAGTCATTGGTTAGCCACAAATAAAAACAGACAAACACCATTTTTAGATCAAAAAATTGAGGCTGTTAATTTTGATGATCCTCAACCAGATGCGAATCCCACACCAGTGGGAAAAGGGTTAGAATTATATAGTCCTCGTGACATTTATCATACAGTTGAGTTAATTTCTCAGAGAGTTGTAGAGTTATTTAAGGAAAATTCCCAAGCTCGTGCGGCGGTATTAGTGCGAGAAAATCGCCAAGGTAGATGGTTAGCAGCAGCTTTAGAACCGATATGTAAAGAACATAAAATTAAACTTTATGATGTAGGAGAACAAGAAAGGCGTTCTCATGTACCTCAAGAGATTTTATCATTATTGCAATTTTGCGATCGCCCCCATTCTCCTGATTATTTAAAAGCTACCTTAGATGTTTTAGTACAACGTCAATTAATTCCCACCCAAGATATTAACACCCTTGCTATTTTACCAGAAGAATTTTTATATCCTGGACCATTAGCAACTCCCCAAACAGAAACAGTACAAAAAGCTGCTCATTTATGTCGAAGTTTACTTCGCGCTCGTTTAGAATTACCACTTTATCAAATCATTTCTTTTTTAGCTTTAACATTAAAATATGATCAAGCAGAATTAGCCACAGCAGACAAACTTGCAGAACGAGTAAACCTGCAAATGTTTGGTAATAATTCAATGGGTGCAATGCTTTCTGCTTTAAGTGAAATTGTAAATTCTGAACGATTTGAGCCAGTAGATACAGACAATTTAGAAGAACAATATACCAAAAAAGGACAACTAACAATTATCACTATGCACAAAGCCAAAGGGCTAGACTGGGATTATGTATTTTTGCCTTTTTTACATGAAAATTTAATTCCTGGAAGTTTTTGGGTTCTTCCCCAAAGTCAATTTTTAGGTGATTTTACATTATCAGAAGTAGCACGCGCCCAAATTCGTGCAGCACTCCATCACAAAGGAGAAAATATATCCCAAATACCATCTCAAATACCTCATGTTAGTCAAGCTTGGGAAGATGCAAAATATCTGAAAATGGCGGAAGAATATCGTTTACTTTATGTGGCTATGACTAGGGCTAAAAAGTTGTTATGGATGTCTGCGGCTCAACAAGCACCCTTTACATGGAGTAAACCGAATAATTTACAAGCTTCTGCACCTTGTCCGGTATTTGCAGCTTTAAAACGTCAGTTTTCTGAAAATGTGATGAATTTAGCTGTATTAACTGCGGGAAACTAAACATTTGTAACCAACCACTCCAGGCACAGAGTACACAGAGAAAAGAAAAAATGTTAACTGCACTGGGTGGGAATATGGGGAACAAAATTAAACTAAAAATAGTAAATAACTTGGTATATCTTGTCAATAATTAGGTAGCAAACACATTATGTTACTTTCTCATCTAAAGAATAACGGTAAATTATCGAAAGCAATTGTTTTAACTTTGGCTTTAAGCAGTCTGCTGGCCTGTGGAGTTGATATTAGTAATAATCATACATCTGGAGCTATTCCTAGCGGAGAACAAATACAAATAGCCCAAAATACGTTACCTAGAAATATTTCTGAGGCGGTGTTAAAAGATGCTTCTGTGCGTTCTAGGGTACAAGTATCTGATTTGAAAATTTCTCAGGTGACTCAGACTACTTTTAGTAACCGTTGTATTTTTGAGTTTAAAAAGGGTTGCACTAAAGAATATAAACCAATTCAGGGTTGGGTTGTAGTTGTGCAGGTAAAAGAGCAATCTTGGACTTATCATGTTAGTCAATATTCGCAAATTGTGATTGAGCCAAATATTAATTTTTTTAATGCTTCTCAACTGCCAAGAAATATTGCTAGTAAGGTTTTAAATGATGTGGCTAATCGTTCTGGTGTAAACAGAAATTCTCTGAGAATTTATAGTTCCACATCTAAAATTTTTAGTAATTCTTGTGTGTTTAATTTTGGTGAAGTCTGTGCTGAAATTTATCAACCTGTAGAAGGTTGGGTTGTAGTTGTGAAGGTAAAAGAAGAGTCTTGGACTTATCATGTCAATAAGTCTGGTTCGCAAATTGTCATTGATCCGAAAATTAAAGCTAATGAGGGTTCTCCACTACCAGAAAAAATTGCGGAAAAAGTTTTGAATGATGCTTATCAACGTTCTCGGTTACAAACTATAGGTATCAGGATTACTCGTACTGTGCAAAAAACTTTTAGTAATTCCTGTGTGTTTAATTTTGGTGAAATCTGTACTCAACAATATGATCCTGTTGAGGGTTGGGCAGTGGTTCTCAAAGTGAACAATCAATTTTGGACTTATCATGTAGATCGTACAGGTTCACGCATTGTTTTAGATCCCAAGGTGACAGGTGACAGGTGACAGGTGACTGGGGACTGGTGACTGGGGACTGGTGACTGGGGACTGGGGACTGGGGACTGGGGACAGGTGACTGGGGACTGGGGACTGGGGACTGGGGACTGGGGACTGGTGACTGGTGACTGGTGACTGGGTAGGAGTTTTCCCAATTCCCAATTCCCTGTTCCCTCTGATAACTGCTGTAATTATTGACAAATGTTGGTTAATTTGAGTTTTATTGGTATATAATTGTAGATTGTGTTGATTCAAAGCCATCCCATGCCTAAACTCAAGACTCGCAAGGCAGCAGCGAAAAGATTCCGCGCCACTGGTAGCGGTAAAATCGTGCGTCGTAAACCTTTCAAAAATCACTTGTTAGAGCATAAGTCCTCTAGCAAAAAGAACAATTTGTCTAAAATGGCAGTTGTTCATGAACGCGACGAAGAAAACGTGCGTTTAATGCTTCCTTATTTGTAAATCCTTCAGGTACTGTAAAAAATGACTCGTGTAAAACGCGGTAATGTAGCTCGTAAACGCCGCAATAAAATTCTCAAATTAGCTAAGGGTTTTCGTGGTTCTCACTCTACTCTGTTTAGAACCGCTAACCAACAGGTGATGAAGGCGCTTCGCAGTGCGTACCGCGATCGCAAAAAGAAAAAGCGCGATTTTCGTCGTCTGTGGATCACCCGTATTAATGCGGCTTCTAGACAACATGGTTTGAGCTATAGCCAGTTAATTGGTAATCTGAAAAAAGCTAATGTTGACCTAAACCGTAAAATGTTGGCACAGTTGGCAGTTCTTGATCCTGCAAGCTTCGCTAAAGTGGCTGAACTGGCAAACTCTGCCAAAGGATAAAGGTGGCAACGGATGAATAACGGATGTAACAGATAAATTCTGCTGAAAATTCAAAATTAAACAGAATTAAACAAAATTAAACGTTTTGTGAAAAGTTGTTAAACGTTTTGAAAAGTTAATAGCAGCGTCTCGTAAAGAAGCGAAGGTCAATTATGAATCAGTTACATCTGGTATTATCCGCTACCTTTATGATCATTTGTTGCCTGTTCTATGGGGAGATAGATTTGGTTGCTTCTGCGGCGACTATGGCAGAAATTCAGCAACGAGGCTATTTAACTGTGGCGGTTAAGGATAACATCCGTCCTTTGGGATTTAGGGATGAAAACGGCAATTTACAAGGGTTAGAGATTGATTTAGCCAAGCGTTTGGCTAGTGATTTGTTAGGTAAACCGGATGCGGTGAAATTGCAATCTGTAGTTAATAGCGATCGCTTACCTGCTGTTTTTGATCATCAAGTTGATATGGCGATCGCCAGAGTTACCGCCACTGAATCACGCTCCCGCATAGTTAGCTTCAGTGTTCCTTACTATTACGATGGTACAGCAATAGTTACAAAAAATACCGCTATCAAAAAACTTCAGGATTTAGCAAAACGTAAAATTGCTGTACTCAATCACTCCAGCACTATCTCATACATAAAATACTTTATACCTAATGCTGAATTAGTCGGTGTTAATTCCTACGCCCAGGGAAGAGAGCAAATAGAAAGCGGTAAAGTGGATGCTTTTGCGGCTGATGTCAGCGTTTTAAGTGGTTGGGTACAAGAATATCCCCAATATCAAATATTGCCAACCAAATTATCAACAGAACCATTATCTGTAGTCATGCCCAAAGGATTGCAGTACGATGAATTAAGGCGAGGAATAAATGAAGCGATCGCTCGTTACACAACCACAGGTTGGCTCAAAGAACGAACAAACTATTGGGGACTAGAATAATTGATAATTGATAATTGATAATTGATAAGGGAGAAATTTTTATTGTTAATTCTTAATTTATTTATTTTCTCATTTTCCCAGAAAGTTGATAATAGATAGAGAAAGCAAGTTTAATATTTGTATTTGCAACCAATGGATAACAATCTAGTAATCATTTATCTTTCAGTTTTCGTCGGTTTGCTCCTATTTGCGGGAGTGAGTGTTTTTCGTCAGATTTTCAAAACTCGTAAACTTGAAAATTCTCTTTCCCAGTTGAAAACCAAATTGACAAAAGAAAAAGGTACTGCACAAGAATATTACGAATTAGCTAGTATTTATTCTGAAAAAAAAGTTTTTACCCAGGCAATACCCCTATTTCAAAAAGCTATCAAAGCCGCCGAAGAAGAGGGAGAAGAAAACATTGCCCCAGTTTACAATGGTTTGGGATATGTTTACTTTGCCCAAGAACAATATGATTTAGCGATTCGGCAGTACAAAGAAGCATTAAAATTGCAACCAGATTATGTAGTAGCGTTGAATAATCTTGGCCATGCTTACGAAAAGAAAAAATTAACTGCTCAGGCGTTGGAAATGTATGAAACCGCACTCAAAATTGCACCTAATAACGCCACAGCTAAACGTCGTGCCGAATCTTTGCGGAGATTAGTTTCTGCATAGTAAAAAGCTATCAGCTATCAGCTATCAGCAATAAAATTCTTGTGCTACAAGGCTTTTAAATTACCAACAAGATATTGTATAATCCATACCCCTGACTTCTTAAAGAAGTTGGGGATATTTTTATTCTTTATATTCATTTTCTGCTAATTATACTGTTTATGAGTAATAGTTTTGAAATCAATAGATATTCATTAACTCTACTGACTTCTCAAACAGTATGATGCAAAAACTCAATTATTTTTTCCACATTCCAGCAACAAAAAATACATATTTGTGGGGTGGGCATCCTGCCCGCCCAAAAAACCTGTTAAAACTGGCTATTAACTTATTGATGATCATTTCTCTAACCCTGATATTTCCTCATATTACATTTGCTCAAGAATTAAATCAAAAATCATTTATTACCCATCCCCTCAACCCCTTAACAGAGACAGAAATTACCACCGCAGTAGAAGTATTAAAACGGGAAAAACCATTAAGCAACACAACATTTTTTCCCATGATTACATTACAAGAACCAGATAAAAGCCAAGTCTTGAATTTTCAACCTGGGCAAAAATTTACCCGCCGTGTTTTTTTGCAAGTTTATGAACGGGAACACAATAAAACTTTTACAGCGACAGTTGATTTAATAACCAAAACCCTAACTAACTGGCAAGAAATACCTCATGTTCAACCTGCTATTTTACCCGCAGATTATGAAATAGCCAGAGAAGTTGTGAAATCTGATCCGCGCTGGCAACAAGCAATGAAAAAACGAGGAATTAAAGATTTTAACCAAATACAAATAAGTTGTTGGGGAGCAGGAATATTAACTTCAGCAGAAGCAAAAAATGGTCATAGAATTTGCCGTGCATTATCCTATTATCAAGGTAAACATTGGAATTATTTCTCACGCCCCATCGAAGGTGTTTTAGTCACTGTTGATTTAAATAAAGAAGAAGTTTCTAGTTTTGTAGATCATGGTGTAGTTCCTATTTCCCAAGAAAACTGGGACTATGATATTAAAGCTTTCAATAAATTAACACCACCACCTAAACC
Source organism: Sphaerospermopsis sp. FACHB-1194 (assembly GCF_014696235.1). Taxonomy (NCBI): domain Bacteria; kingdom Bacillati; phylum Cyanobacteriota; class Cyanophyceae; order Nostocales; family Aphanizomenonaceae; genus Sphaerospermopsis; species Sphaerospermopsis sp. FACHB-1194. The sequence continues at coordinate 69,751 of NZ_JACJPU010000021.1, forward strand.
TTTAAAAATCATTCAACCAGAAGGTACAACATTCAAAATTCAAGGTAATGAAATTACTTGGCAAGGTTGGCAATTTCGTTATTTAATGCACCCCCGTGAAGGCTTGGTTTTGTATCTTGTTAAATATAACGATGGCGAAAAAATCAGACCTGTTTTATATCGTGGAAGTCTTTCAGAAATGGTAGTTCCTTACGGTGATCCAAATCCTAACTGGTCATTTCGTAACGCCTTTGATGTGGGAGAATACAATATTGGTTTATTAGCAAATCAACTAAAATTAGGTCAAGAAATTCCTGAAAATGGAGTTTTATTAAATGCCACTTTTGCTAATGGTGAAGGTGAACCTTATACTATGCCGGGAGTCATAGGTATTTATGAAAGAGATAACGGCGTACTTTGGAAACATTTTGATTTTAACAGTCAAAAAAATTATGTCCGTCGTAATCGTGAATTAGTCATGAAAATGATTACAACAGTTGATAATTATGATTATACTTTGAATTGGATATTTCACCAAGATGGAAGTTTAGAAATAAAAAATGAATTATCGGGAATTGTGTTATCTCAAGGCACATCTGACGAAAAACAATCTAGCAATTCTTTGGGAAGATTATTAGCTAAAAATATCTTTGGTGTCAATCATCAGCACTTTTTCAATTATCGCTTAGATTTAGATGTTGATGGACAAAATAATAATGTGATGGAAATGAACGTTAATAATTTACCTATCAGTGAACAAAATCCTTTAGGAAATGCCATTACAGTTGAAGATACATTATTAAAAACCGAAACAGAAGCAGTGCGTGATGCAGATATTAAACATAGTCGAGAATGGATGATTACCAGTGCAGATAAAAAGAATCATTTAGGGGTTGCACCTGCATATATATTAATGCCAGGAGCAAATACAATTTTGTATGCAGTAGAAGGTGCAAAAATACGAAAAAAAGCTAGTTTTGCAACTCATCATTTTTGGGTAACAAAATATAAAACCGATGAAATGTATGCAGGTGGTGATTATCCAAATCAAACATCACTCGGAGAAGGTTTAGCGAAATATATTGCTGATAATGAATCTTTGGAAAATGAAGATATTGTTGTGTGGTACACAATGGGTATGACTCATGTTCCTCGTCCAGAAGATTGGCCTGTAATGCCACGACATCAAGTAAGTTTTAAACTGATGCCAAGGGGATTTTTTAAGAGAAATCCAGCGATTAATTTAGGTGAATAAATTCCTTATTTCTCGTTACCTGTCTCTGACAAGTAATGAAATATATGAGGTTCTGCCTCAATAGACATTTGATGAAAATGAATGTAAGGACAATTCATGAATTGTCCCTACAAGGGTTTCAGGCTACACATATTTAAATTCGGTCGATGTCTAATAGACAAATCCCTAGAGAAATTTTTTGATATGTAAACTTGCAATGTGAGTGTTAATTAGCCTACGATATATCAAACACGCGCAGTTTTGAAAACAGGATAGCTAAAAACTAATGAACTTTCCAGATATTAATATTCCCGGTGATGGACAACTTCACGCCCGCTTAACGACTTCCTTGGGTGAAATTGTGGTTAAATTGGAGGAAGATAGAACCCCCAATACTGTTAAAAATTTTGTCGGTTTAGCTACCGGAAACATTGACTGGAAAGATCCTAAAACCGGTGCATCTATGCTTGGTACTCCCGCTTATGATGGCGTTCGCTTTCACCGTGTCATTCCCGATTTTATGATTCAATGCGGTGATCCTTTAAGTCGTTATCCTGATATGTCTCATCGTTGGGGTACTGGTGGACCAGGATATAGATTTGAGGATGAGTTTCATCCTGAATTGAAGCATGATGAACCAGGTATTTTGTCAATGGCTAATGCAGGACCTGGAACTAATGGTTCTCAATGGTTTATTACAGAAGGACCAACACCTCATCTTGACAAAAGACACAGTGTTTTTGGTCAAGTAGTTGAAGGTATGGATATCGTCAATAGAATCGCTAATGTACCTACAAAACGCGATCGCCCTAATCAAGATGTCGTGTTAGAAAAAGTGGAAATTTTCCGCAAGTAATTAAGTAATTTTTTCAGATCCTTGACTTGTTTAATCAAGTTGGGGTCTGATAACTTAAATTATTTATCTAATTATTTATCTAATCATTTATCTATGTATGAGGAATGATCAGTCATATCACAGATTTAACAGATATAACCGGGGTAAATTTATCTGCAAAATTGAACTTAATTCAAAGAAGTGAATTAGGTCAATTTCTCACTCCTGCTACAGTTGCGAAATTTATGGCAGGACAATTTAATAATTTATCGGGTCATATTAGTTTACTTGATCCTGGTGCTGGTGTGGGGACTTTAACTGCTGCGTTTGTAGAACAACTGTTGCTAAATTCCCATCAGGTTGAAAGTTGTTTTCTCACAGCTTATGAAATACGGGTCCAGTTGTAGATTTTCGTCTCAAATCAGCTTTGAGAAATTTTTTAAATGATCAAACAGTTCCCCTAATTTATCCAGAATCTATTAAACCAGGAAAAGTTTTATTTCCTCCCCAAAATCCAAAAAAATCAATTGCTATTGTTCACACTCAAGAAACACAAAAATGGTTGATTCCCCAAGGTTGTTATGTTTTAACTAAAAGGTTTTCCGCTAAAGAAGAAAAACGTCGTGTTGTTGCTGCTGTATCCTACCCTATAGATTACCCAGTATTGGGTATAGAGAATCATATTAACTACTATCATGCACAAGGAAAGGGAATAAATATCAACTTAGCAAAGGGTTTAACAGCATTTCTCAATTCAACTTTATTTGATCAATACTTTCGACTTTTTAGCGGTAACACACAAGTTAATGCTACAGACTTACGCAAAGTTAAATATCCATGTAAAGATGATTTAATTCAACTGGGAAAACAAATTAATGAATCTGGATTTGATCAAGATAAATTAGATGATATTGTCAATAAAAATCTATCAATTATGAGTGAAACAATCAACGCAATTGCAGCTAGTAAACGTATTCAAGAAGCAATGAATATTCTGAAAGAAATTGCTGCACCCAAAGAACAACAAAACGAAAGATCCGCATTATGTTTACTCGCATTAGCAGATATTCGACCAGAAACTTCTTGGAATCAAGCAACAGCACCTAAACGCAGAATTACAGAAATGATGGATTGGTTTCGTGATTTTTATGGGAAACAATACGCACCAAATACACGAGAAACAGTAAGACGACAAACAATGCACCAGTTTGTACAAATGGGTTTGGTGGTGGAAAATCCAGATCAACCAAACCGACCAATTAATAGTCCTAAATGGTGTTATCAATTACAACCAACAGCACTATCATTAATCAAATCCTATAATTCTGAACTGTGGGAGGAATCCCGTCGTAATTATGCTATTGCAAATATCAAAACAAAAGTTTTTAAAAAGTCTAACCATTACCTAACTTACTAACAAAATCCGCGTGTTCAACAGACTGTAAACCTGCTTGTAAAACCTGCAAAACCTCAGACATATTACCTGTTAACAACTCATTTACTGCTAACCATAAACCTGGAAACACACGACTTTTTAAAATACCATTTTCATCAGCAACTAATTCTAAATATTCACCTTGTTCTAAACAAAACCAAGTTAATTTTTGCTCTAAAACTTGCCAAACAATATACTCTTTCACACCATTACGACGATAAGCTTGTTTTTTACCATGTAAATCAATAGCTGCACTACTAGCAGCAATTTCTACTACTAATTCCGGCGCACCTTCAATATAATCATCTTCACTAATTCTAGTTTGTCCACCTGCTTCTGGTGTAATAATCAAAACTGCATCCGGTTGAGGTTCGTTATCGAAGTCTAAACGCACTGTAGGTTCAACTGCTAATTTTAGACTAGGAGTAAAAACCTTATAATTCCCCATCCATATCAATATGTGAGCATGAGGTTCTCCATGACTTTGTAAACGTAAAGCAGCAGGCATAATATAAACAATTCCTTCGATTAGTTCAGCTTTTTTTATATCACTTGTACTATCATAACGGCGCTCAAATTCATAACGATTAAGTTTATCACCGTTAGTTAAAGGAAGAATAAAAGTAGAAGGAAAGGGTAGTTTAACCATTATTTTTTTACTGGATAATTACACCATAAATACATGATAACAAAAAAACACTTTACATATCTCTAAAAACTGATAAAAATATTTATCAAAATATTTATCAAAATATTAAGACTTCTTTACTTAAACTATGGAAAAATTTTAGCACTTAATCCCCGAAATCCTATCTATGACTACCTTTGAGCAATGCTAAGATTTGCTAACACCGAGAAGTTAACTTCACTTACTTAAAAAAGCTTATTTGTTGATAGCCAAAAGTTTTGCGACAATCCAAGTTAATCATCAAAATAATAATCAAAAACTCATAGTTACTTGAGTGATAAAGGGAGAAGACTGAATGAAATTAGCTTACTGGATGTATGCTGGACCTGCTCACATTGGTACTTTACGGGTTGCTAGTTCCTTTAAAAATGTTCACGCTATTATGCACGCTCCTTTAGGAGATGACTATTTTAACGTCATGCGTTCGATGTTATCCAGAGAACGTGATTTTACACCAGTTACAGCTAGTATTGTAGATCGTCATGTTTTAGCGCGTGGTTCTCAAGAAAAAGTAGTAGAAAATATCACCCGCAAGGATGCAGAAGAACACCCAGATTTAATTGTTTTAACTCCTACTTGCACATCGAGTATTTTACAAGAAGATTTACAAAACTTTGTAGATCGGGCGCAAATGGATGCAAAAGGTGATGTGTTGTTAGCAGATGTCAATCATTATCGTGTGAATGAACTGCAAGCAGCAGATAGAACTTTACATCAAATTGTCAAATATTACATTGAAAAAGCGCGGAAAAAAGACGAATTACCAACTTCAAAAACTGAAAATCCTTCAGTAAATATTATTGGTATTTCCACCTTGGGTTTTCATAATAATCATGATTGCACAGAACTGAAAAAATTAATGGCTGATTTAGGAATTGAAGTTAATGCTGTGATTCCTGAAGGTGCTTCTGTTCATGAGTTAAAGAATTTACCAAAAGCATGGTTTAATTTAGTTCCTTATCGGGAATTGGGGTTATTAACTGCTAATTATTTACAAGCAGAATTTGGTACACCTTTTGTAGATATTACCCCGATGGGAGTGGTGGAAACTGCTAGATGTATCCGCAAAATTCAACAAGTAATTAATCAACATATTTCGACTTCGCTCAATACAAAAGGTGCAAATGTTGACTATGAGGAATTTATCAACGAACAAACTTTATATGTTTCCCAAGCTGCTTGGTTTTCCCGTTCTATTGACTGTCAGAATTTAACAGGTAAAAAAGCGGTGGTTTTTGGTGATAGTACCCATGCTGCGGCTATTACTAAAATCTTATCCAGAGAAATGGGAATTCATGTAGTTTGGGCGGGTACTTATTGTAAATATGATGCTGACTGGTTTAGAGAACAGGTAAGCGAATATTGCGATGAGGTTTTAATTACCGAAGATCATGGAGAAATTGGTGATGCGATCGCTCGTGTTGAACCATCTGCCATTTTCGGAACACAAATGGAACGCCATGTAGGTAAACGTTTAGATATTCCCTGCGGAGTCATTGCAGCACCTATTCATGTGCAAAATTTCCCCATAGGTTACAAACCATTTATGGGTTATGAAGGTACAAATCAAATCACCGATTTAATCTACAATTCCTTCACTTTGGGAATGGAAGATCATCTGTTAGAAATCTTTGGTGGACACGATACAAAAGAGGTAATTACTAAAGGAATTTCTGCGGAATCTGATTTGCATTGGACAAAAGATGGGTTAGCAGAATTGAATAAAATTCCTGGTTTTGTGCGGGGGAAAGTAAAGCGAAATACGGAAAAGTTTGCCCGTGAACGGGGAGTTAAGGATATTTCTGCTGAAGTTTTATATGCAGCTAAGGAGGCTGTAGGGGCTTAGGTTTTGGGAGTTAATTAATAATATTAAGGGGTAAGGATTTATTGATAATCTTTACCTCTTAATTTTGTCAGTCAAAAGGATTGACAAATACTGATGTTTAAAAGTATAATAAGGTTATTATAAAAAACTATCTTAACTAACTATAATGAACCAACAATTTAATACACCACAAGACAGATTGGTAATTCAAGATGCTAAAATTACCAAATACCTACTTGTGTATCAACCGAAAAGTGACAAGTCAGGATATCTAGCTTTGGCTGGATATAACCTGGAGAACTGGGAACTGCTAAAGAACGATATAATAAAAGCTGTAATAGGTTCTGAAATCGCAGAAGTGACTCCCACTGATTATGGAACTCAGTTTGCTATAAAAAGTCAATGGCTAGGTCCAAATGGCCACTTGCTTAGGGTGATCACTATCTGGCAACAAGATGAAGGAACAGAATTTTTAAGATTTATAACTTTAAAACCTGATAGATCACGGGAGAATTAAACCATGAAAACAGCCACCCTATTTCAGTGGGTAGAACTAAAACAAGATGTTCCTAACAGCCTAGTCAAAGCTGGTAATAGGGGGGTTGTTTTGGATCATCTCAATCCTACGAAAACTCAACCAGAACCAGGATATATTTTAGAAGTATTTGAAAGTGGTGAAACTCTAGATGTAGTTTCTGTTCCTATTTCCTGGGTTACAATTCTTCCTGAAAGTTGGGGAAATGTTGAATATGATGCAAGACAAACAGCTTAAAGTAGAAAATATCAAACTCATCACTGATTTTATAGATGTTACCCTGATGGTAGGTAGATGCTGATAAACAGGGTAATAACCCAAGTTGCTAGTTACGGGGAAGAGCGATCGCTAAAGCTGTACTTTGTGAAGGCAGTGGGTGAATAAAGTAATAAAATCCCCTCCAGTCAGAAAAAAAGGAGGGGTGTATGTTAAATGAAATAATTGCCATCTATGCTATCACGGATGACTTATTGAAAGCGAAACCAAACAACTCAATTCCTCAAAGTCCCCCTTTTTAAGGGGGATTTAGGGGGATCTGCGGGTGTCAAATCCCACACGAAAAAGTTTTCAAACAACCTCTAACCGTGATTTTTACAACTACCTTCCCCATGATGTTGGTGTTCGTGATTATTTCCATGAGCGCAACCTTGTAAGTCTTGCTGCATTAAATTTTCACTCATTGCTTTAAAAGACTCATCCACGGGTTTTAAACCTATCCATGCGTCAATTTTTTCGACATCAAAACCTACTTCTCTTTGCTCTCCTACCTCTAATAAAGGACGACGGATCAATAGGGGATCTCTCAACATCATCATTAAAGCGGTTTCTGCGTCAATTTTTTCCGGGTTTACCTCTCCTGATTTGATGCTAGGTGCAGCTTTGTTGAACCATTCAATTACGGGGCGATCGCCAAAAAATGATTTTAATCTTTCTTTTGTCCAAGGTTCTGTTAATAAGCTATATGCTATCACTTGATGACCTGCTGCTGTGAGTAATACTTTCTGTCTGGTGTTGTTTTTACAACCTGGTTTTTCATAGAAAATTACTCTGGCCATTGTTGTTTCTCCTATAGGTTTCAAGTTTGATTTTTGGATGGGAAATCATTAAACGCAGATGAACACAGATAAACGCAGATGAAAAAATAAATCATTCATTTAGGATTCTATATTTATCAAAATAATGTGTTATTTCTCTTTTTGCCACTACAATTTAAAAAAATTAGAATTTTTTAGCAATGTGATTAGTTACATAAAATTCAAATCTTTCTTTAGGATCGGTTTCACCATAAATATTAAATGTAACCGTAGGTTCATTACCCACAGCTTGAACTTGATGTATTGTCTCAGGTGTAAAACTAATTAAATCACCAGGTTGTAAATTTAGTTCTCCCACTTTTTCAATTTTATCAGGAAATTCATCTGTGGGATTACGTCGCCAAAATGTGTTTTTCTCCTGACCTTTTAATATTGCGACTATTCCCCAAGTTCCATGATTATGAATATTAGAAGTTGTTCCTGGTGCAAATGTGACTGTTTGCACTGTTAAGGGAAAACCCAATTCATCGTATAATAATAAAACTGATGTTCCGGTTTTCGGATCTGGTTCTAAAACTTGACTTTGTACCCAATAGGAATTAATAATTAATCGCCTCACTAACATTCTCAGTTGAGGAAGAAAAGTTGATTCATCCTCAACTTGATTGAGAACATCTTCTACTTCCGTAAGAAAGCGATAAAGGCGATAATTATCACGTAATAAATCCCAGTCTCTCGCGGATTTACAAATTTGATGTTTTCCATCTCCAGAGATAAACCAATCCTGACCTTGCATAATTTATATCGTATCAATCTAGAGTGTAAACTGTGAATATTTAGGGGTTGCTGAGAAAGTCTTTCCGTGAGGGCATAGGAGTCAGGAGTCAGGAGTCAGGAGTCAGGAGAAGATTTGAAAATTTCTTTGCCATCTCTTGAAATCCCAAAAAATGCACACTTTTTCCGGTATACCCTTCAAAACCCTTGCACTAATTTCTGTGTTTATCAGCCTCTAACCTTTGATATATCAAGGTTTTAGGTTTATTCAGCAAACCCTATTTAGGTAAAAAAACCATAGGAGGATTAGCTTGAGGATTTCTAATTTCAGGAATTGGAGGCTTTTCCGGTTGTCCTGGTAAAATAATGGTATTAGGTGTAGATAATGACAAAAATTGATAAGATATTGGGTTGAGAGAAAACCAATTTTTCATGATTAGTAATTTTGTGATCTGTAATTACGAATTAAGAATTATTCGTCTTCTTCTGGGGGACGGGTTAAAATATCGAAAAGAATACTAGCACCAAAATCATTTTTATTATCAATACCTTGAATTTTGGTACTGATTTCTTTAGCTTGTTCTAACTTTCCTAGTTTAGCTACAACTAAACCAGAAGCAGCATAAGCATTTAAGAATAATCTGATATTGGGTTCTTCTTTTCTTTGCTGTAGGATTGGTTGCAGTTCTTCCCAATTATGAGGTAAATTCTCTATTTCTTTGATTTTAGCAATTATTTTTTCGGCTGTTGTCAGTGCTAAACTATAATTATTTTTGTAATAAAAATATCTGTAAGCTGCAACTAAAACATCTGTATTTTCTCCGGTTTTAGCTAAAGCTTGCTGCATATATTTGGCTGATTCTTCTGTATTTTCCCATGTTTTGGCGGCTAATATTAATAGTTCTTTGACTTCATCAGATACATCAAACCAGGAGAATTTGTTTTTGGTTTGCATAAGAACTCAAAAATATAAATTGATTGTCAGAATCAGGATTTTCAGGATGTGAGGATTTTCAGGATTAAATTTACCAATTACCAATTACCAATTACCAATTACCAATTCCCACTCTAATTTATTTTATAGCATGGACTAGAAGTAATTATGTAAAATTTTATATTATCTAAATATCACAAGTGTTGAATCCTGGAATACAACTTTACAATCTTGGCGTTTTACCCAGGTAAAACCTATTGTCTATTGAGAATAGAGTCATTAATTGCTCAAATTTGGTATCACTGATACCAATGCACAAATTGGACAATATCCTCAAAATCTTAACATTCAACACTTCTGCTATAAAGTTTATCTAAGTTAGGTAAACTATTGTAAAGTTAATTTTTGATAATTAATATTTTTTAAACTTTATCAAGATATAAATCAGTTTGTTAAGCCTTTAATAATAGTTATCTCAACTTGTACATTTATTGAGTCAGCTAATATCGAAATTGTGTAATCTGGAAAAAACTAAGCTAAATAATTAAATAGAGGTCTAATGACTCCTACAATTATGCGTCAGCTTTGGTCTATAGTTGAAGCTGCTCAAACTGTAACTCTTTTGCAGCTGGACGATGCCAGCTTGGTACAGTGGTTAGTCAAACAGACCACAAAACAAGCCCTATTAGATCCCCATGAAATAGATTTTCTTTGTGACTACATCCGCGCTCGGCTCAGTCTTATCCGTGATCTTGCTTATGAACGTCAACAGTCATAGGGTATTGGTGATTGGTGATTGGGAAAAATAACCAATGACTAATAACTAATGACTAATAACTAATGACTAATAACTAATGACTAATAACTAATGACTAATAACTAATAACTACTGACTTTTTTGTGGTAAATAACCTTCAACTAAACAGTCAGAACCGACGACACGCCAATTAACTCTTTCTAGGGGTATAGCTTCTGTCATAGAAGTAAAACCTAAATCACCTACGGGTGTAGGAGCATGACGACCACCAATGATTTTAGGAGCGATAAAAGCCAGAATTTTTTGGACTGCATTTTGAGCGATCGCACTTGCGGCTAAAGTTCCTCCGCATTCCCATAATACGCTGCAAAAACCACGCCCATATAGATAAGCCATAACATGATCTGGTGTGAGCAAGGGAAATTCCACCACTTCCACACCCCTGTTAAGCAACATCTGTTGAAAATCTGGGGAACTGCCCACTGCTGTTAACACCAAAGTATGAGCTTCCGCCACTTCCCACAGACGGGCATTTTCTGGCAAATTCAAACTGCGACTCATCACCACCCGCAAAGGATTATGTCCTTCTTGCTGATGAGTTGTTAAATAAGGATTATCCTGTCTAACGGTATTACCACCGACAATGACAGCATCACAAGCTGCCCTGAGTTGATGTACTTCGCTGCGGGCATCGGGATTTGTGATCCAAGCACTATGACCAGAATTAGTAGCAATTTTGCCATCCAGGGTCATAGCATATTTCAAAATGCCTAAAGGACGTTTGTAGAGAATGCGATGGATAAAACCTTCATTTAGTTTTTGACAAGCTTCTTCTTCCACCCCTACGACTACTTCTATTCCCGCATCACGTAAACGAGCAATACCACCTCCTGCTACCAAAGGGTTAGGATCGACCATACCCACAACTACCTTAGATACACCTGCTTTGATTAAGCCTTCGGAACAGGGAGGAGTGCGTCCGTAATGGTTACAGGGTTCGAGGCTGACATAAATTGTAGCGCCACGAGCTTTTTCTCCTGCGGCTCGGAGGGCAAAAACTTCGGCATGAGGTTCACCTGCACGGGGATGAAAACCTTCCCCGACAATTTCCCCATCTTTGACAACCACCGCCCCCACCAATGGATTTGGTGAAGTGCGTCCCAAAGCACGCCGGGCTAATTGCAAACACCGTTGCATCATCAGGGAATCAAATTCACTACTTACCATATTTGAGGACATTGTGACTGGGGAAGAGGTGATTGGGGATTGGGGATTGGGGACTGGGGACTGGGGATTGGGGATTGGTGACTGGGGACTGGTGACTGGGGACTGGGGACTGGTGACTGGTGACTGGTGACTGGGGAAGAAAATTAAAAGTCAAAAGTCAAAAAATAGGGAACAGGGAACAGGGAGCAAGAAATATTTATTTTGCTCCTGCCTCCTGCCTCCTGCCTCCTGCCTCCTGCCTCCTGCCTCCTGTTCCCTGTTTTATGAATTATGAATTAATTTCATTTTTTGCCACCAACGATTGAGAGGGTAATAAAACACAGGAGCCCATAGACTACTAAGAATAGCAGAAGCTAAGGCCACACGTTGGTAATATATCCAGATGTCTTCCGCTTTGCGGAAACATTCTGCACCACAGCTACCACCCATCAAAGAAAATTGCAATGCCAAAATAGTATTTGACACCACCGCCATGCCAAAGACAATTAAAGCAATAGAAATAAAGTCTTCTTGAATAAAACGTTGCTTTTGAATTAGGCTGGTCAGCATTCCTACAATTCCTAAACTGATGGCATGGGACGGGTGAGGCGCTGTCAAAGCATCTTGCAGTAGACCTAAAATGATACCTGCCAATGCACCTGCAAATATAGAGCGTTTCACACTCCACGCTACTACCCAAATCAGTAACCAGTTAGGTCCAATACCCAATAATTCCATGCCTGGGAATCGAGTTGGCAACATCAATAAACATAACAGCACTGAGCCAGATGTCACTGTCCAATCCATGACTTGACGTAGCCAGGGATGCCAATCTGTTAGTTGGGGAATTAAGGATTTGGATTTGCGGACTGGCTTTCTTGCTTTATTGCTTGTGCTGCCAGGAAATCCAGGAATTTTCATGGTTTTGCTCAATTTTTCAGGTAATTGGTGATCGGTGATTGGTGATACAATTTTCTTTCCCAGTCCCCAGTCACCTCTTAGTTTGGTTGTTCCGGATCTGTATTTTCTGAACCTGGATATACTGTTACCCAATCTAAATAGCGTATTGGTGGGAATAATTCAACTTTGGCTACTGAGGTGGGGAGTTTCTTTAAATCTAAAGATTTGATTCTGCCTACTGGTACACCAGCGGGAAATTTCTGACTGTAAGTAGAGGTAGAAACTAAATCTCCAACTTTGACATTGGGGACTTTTTCATAAAACTCTAGCACTCCTTCGCCGGAAGAATCACCTCGTAAAACTCCTTTAGCAGATGTACGGCTAATAGTGACACCTACTTGACTTTTCAGATCGCTAACTAATAATACACGGCTAGTATTGGGAGTGACGCTTTCTACTAAACCCACTAAACCGCCTTCTGCTTTGACCACAAAACCTTTCTGAATACCTGCTTTTGTGCCACTATTTAAGGTTACTTGCTGCCACCAATGGCCAGCACTGCGTCCTATTACCCTGGCTACTATTGGGCGTTTTGCAAGTGGTTCTTTCTCTACGTATCCCAATAAACTTTGTAGTTTTTGATTTTGGCTTTCTAGCTCTACTATCCGGGTTTGCAATTCCAATAACTTGGCTTCACGGATGCGATTTTCAGGAGTGTTTCCTGGCTGCAACGTCTTTAATGGAGTGGCAATACCTAGATATATCTCCATCACTAGCGCCCCTTGAGTCTGTCGTAGTGTCCAAGCACTACCAAAGACTAGTGCTAACAAAACGATTTGTAATCCTTTATTTTCCCACCAACGGCGTGCCGTAAACATTTATGCCTGTTTATATTTGATAAATTATTTAAGATAGAGCAGAATTAAGAAGTCAGGAGTCGTAGGGGCGAAGCATTCGGAAAATAAGCTGTGAGAAAAATTGATCATTGATTGCCCGAATGCTTCGCCCTTGCAGGAAAATAAGCTGTGAGAAAAATTGATCATTGATTGCCCGAATGCTTCGCCCTTGCAGGAAAGTAAGCTGTGAGAAAAATTGATCATTGATTGCCCGAATGCTTCGCCCTTGCAGGAAAATAAGCTGTGAGAAAAATTGATCATTGATTGCCCGAATGCTTCACCCTTGCAGGAAAATAAGCTGTGAGAAAAATTGATCATTGATTGCCCGAATGCTTCGCCCTTGCAGGAAAATAAGCTGTGAGAAAAATTGATCATTGATTGCCCGAATGCTTCGCCCTTGCAGGAGTCAGGAGTCAGGAGTAAGACTGGTGAAAGTGTATAGGTTTCAATTTAGATTTTGTACCTCATTGTTCTGTAACCTGCTGTATAACAGATAGGAGTTTTAAAAGCTGACTGCTGACTGCTAACTGCTAACTGCTATATTAAAATAGTGGTGGCTATATTATTTTATAGCTATAGCTACAGAATCCATTATCTTGTTTTCGCTTTTGCCTACATATTGCGAGAGTGTCCGCTGAATACCCTTTCTAGCTGCTTGAAGTTTTCTAGCACACGACCTGTACCCAGGACAACACAACTTAAAGGATCTGCTGCAATATGAGTGACTATACCTGTTTCATGACTAATTAAGGTATCTATCCCTTTAAGTAATGCGCCCCCACCTGCTAACATAATTCCTCTGTCAATAATATCTGCTGCTAGTTCTGGTGGTGTCCGTTCTAGTGTGCGTTTGACAGCTTCTATAATTACTGATAATGCTTCCAACATACTTTCTCGAATTTCTGGGCTTTTGATTATAACAGTTCTTGGTAATCCAGAAAGCAGGTGCAAACCGCGAACCTCCATAATAGCATCGTGATCATCGTCGGTAGGATAGGCAGAACCAATGCGAATTTTGATGTCTTCTGCTGTTCTTTCACCAATTACCAGGTTATGAACTTTTTTCATATACTGAATAATTGAGTCTGTTAATTCATCTCCGGCAATACGTACTGATTCGCTGATGACTGTTCCTTGTAAACTGAGTACAGCTACTTCTGTTGTTCCTCCTCCAATATCAATGATCATGTTACCGGTGGGTTCGGCGACTGGTAAACCAGCACCAATGGCTGCTGCTATTGGTTCATCAATTAAATATACTTCCCTGGCTCCGTGAGAAGCGGCAGTCATTACAGCTTGTCTTTCTACCCCTGTAACACCGCTGGGAATACCAATGACTATCCGTGGTAAAATCAGTGACTTACCTTCATTTACTCGCTGGATAAAGCTTTTTAGCATCAGTGCGGCCGTCTCAAAATCAGCAATGACACCATCACGCAGGGGGCGGACCGCTATTACATTACCCGGTGTCCGTCCGAGCATTTTTTTGGCATCTTCTCCTACTGCTAGTGCTATTTTTTCATTTTGATCAATGGCAACTACTGACGGTTCTTGTAGTACAATTCCTTTACCAGATACATAAACTAGGGTGTTGGCTGTACCGAGGTCGATACCCATATCCCATGATGAGCGAAAGTTACGAAAAAGACCCACGCGTATCTATGCCCCCTATATGCGCTAATTTGTGAGTGTTAATTGATAAGAGTGAGATTTAATTTCCCTGGATTTTATGATATTTCTTTGCCTGACTCCAGTAAATCAGACTATTTTTTTCTATAATTTTTGTCAATGTTGATGGCTGTAGCAGTCATCTTATTTTCTCTCTTCTCATATTTACTGAACTTAACCGTATAATGGCAATAATTACCAGTAATTTTTAAAGCATCTGGGACAATTAACATATATGATTGTTAATTACTTAACATATTTTCCAGGTTTTTACAATTGGTTATTATAAGATCAAAAATTAATCAGTACAATCGTACTCAAGTTTAACAGTAATTTAAGACTAAGGTAAGACCCATGAGCATTAATGTTGTCACTCTTGTTGGACGTGTAGGTGGCGATCCAAATATCAGGTATTTTGAGTCGGGAAAGGTTAAATGTGAGTTAACTTTAGCGGTTAATAGAAAAACAAAAAATAGTGATCAACCAGACTGGTTTAATTTGGAACTGTGGGGAAAAACTGCGGAAGTAGCAGGTAATTATGTACGTAAAGGAAGTTTAATTGGGGTTAAAGGTTCTCTGAAATTTGATAGTTGGAGCGATCGCCAAACAGGTGTTAATCGTTCAAAGCCAGTCATTTATGTAGACCAACTAGAATTACTCGGTTCTAAGCGTGATGCTGAGGCGGCTATGGGGGATATGTCTCCAGAGAATTTTTAGGTGCAGGAGTCAGGAGTCAGGAGTCAGGAGTCAGGAGTCAGGAGTCAGGAGTCAGGAGTCAGGAGTCAGGAGTCAGGAGTCAGGAGTCAGGAGTCAGGAGTCAGGAGTCAGGAGTCAGGAGTCAGGAGTC
>NZ_JACJPU010000022.1:0-81973 GCF_014696235.1 Sphaerospermopsis sp. FACHB-1194
TGACTGGTGACTGGTGACTGGTGACTGGTGACTGGTGACTGGTGACTGGTGACTGGTGACTGGTGACTGGTGACTGGTGACTGGTGACTGGTGACTGGTGACTGGTGACTGGTGACTGGTGACTGGTAACTGGGGAAACAGGGAATATTTAGGGTTTGCTGATAGCATAGCGTGGCGTTAGCCATATAAATCCGAAAACTTTACAGGTAAAGGGTTTTAGCTATTTTGACTTGTACTGAGCGACTTGTACTGAGCCTGTCCTGAGCCTGTCCTGAGCCTGTCCTGAGCGGTGTCGAAGGGCGGTGTCGAAGGGCGGTGTCGAAGGGCAGCGTCGAAGGGCGCAGTCGAAGTAAGTCGAAGTAAGTCGAAGTGCTTTCAAAAAGTGCCAGCTTTTATGAGGTGGCAACTGAAAAACCTTGCACTTAATTCCTACTTAAAGAAAAAATCGTTCCTATCCAACTCTTAAAACTGTCACCGTGGCGTAGCACCTGTAACCTGTCACCTAGCTTTCACAGATAACTTTTTCAGCAAACCCTATTTATCTTTCTCCTGCCTCCTGCCTCCTAAAAAAGATTACACCCAGAAAATCCGAAAAAATTCTGGGTGTCACTAGTAAACTTCTCACACTTCCCGATCTATCTTGTAAAAACGCTTATTCAATAATGAATGGACAATTAACAATGAACAATTGAGAACTACCTCTCCCTTGAAGGGAGAGGAGCAAAAAAGCGGAATTTTTTTCTTTTTTTCCCTTTGAAAGGGGAGGTTTTAAACCGTTCGGCTGACGCTCACGGCGAAAGCCTTGAGTGAAACAATTGTCAATTATCAATTATCAATTATCAATTGCTAACTGGCTTTTTCCTTAGAAATCATCAACCAAAGAACTCAGGCGACTGATTACAGGGTCGACCTCTTGGGGAGTAGGATCGGGAGTAGAAGCAGTTTCATTAACTACTTCTACCGTTGCTATAGATGAATTTGCGGGTTGAAAAGATGCTGCTTGATTGACCATGATTGCCAATTGTGCAACTTGTTGACTAAGTTGTAATATCTGGCTTTCCATCACCTGCAAACGATTGGATTCCTTAGCAAAAAAACGTTCCTCAAGTCCAGCTATCTGACGTTGCAACTCACCGAGTTGTTGTTCCATCGGTAGTGCTGCTGTATTCGGAGAAGGTCGTACAGAGTCCGGTACACATAAAGCTTGCCAAAGAGCCTCTTTACAGAGGTCACTGAAAGTCTTTTCTGGTTGCGCCTCCAAGTAACTTTCTACCTGTGCTAACAAGCTCTCATCACCAATTTCTGGATTGAAAGTGACGGATTTAACTACCTTTTTTGACCATTGGAACATCAGTTTTATTACCTAGCAGCGCGAACAGCAGAAGCAGACAATTGCGCCTCTCCGTAAAGATATTGACCTAAAGCGTTAGCTTGGCGGGAGGGTGCAGCCAGATGGGCATTAATCTTAGCTTCTTTGAGCAGACGTTGTACATCTTCCCAGAAGAACTCACCACCACCACCAGTGATAATTACATCTGTAACACGTTCTGGTAACCAAGCCAGCACACGATTGCAAATTTCGCGTGAAAACTGCTCTGTGAGGTTCGGCAGAAAATCATCTAGGTTAGTGGGTTTGCTTGCACCTTTAGGACGATAAAAACGCTCACCTTTGGGCTTATTAACCGCAGAAATCAGTGCTAGAGATTGACTATCAGCCCCTTCTATTTCATTAGCTACCAGTTCATAAAACTTGCTCATGCCAAAGTCTTCACTTTGAGAAAGACCTCTAGCAAAGCGGAAATTATCCACCATGATACAATCAATGGTTTGATGTCCAATATCGACAATTCCCACTGATATTTTGGTAAAATCAGGGGATGAGGGGGTTTTATTAGGTTGAGCTTCAGACCACAGCAGACTGCCGTAACCTTCTGGCATCACCCAAACTTTAGTTATATTTAACGACAAAGATTCCCCACGGAAGTTGAAGACATGGGGACCTGTTACTTGGCTGATTAAAGCGGTTTTTTCCTTTTCAAACTGTTCCAAGGACAGGAAAGGCAGACCTAAGACAACGGAAATTTCGTCTTTGAGTTTAAAGTAGCCAGCAGCTGCCAATACTTTGACCAGTGCATCTTCTACCTTAGATTGTCCAACTCCTAAACCTGCACCAAAGTCTGCTGCTAACTGCCCTACAGCATAGCCCTTGCCTTGATATTCCATCCACAAATCCATTAAAGGATCGGTTGCCTTAGATTCAAACACCCCACCACGTATTTGTTCAATTGACATTTGCTTGACATTGGCAGGGATGAAGGCAACATTGCCAGGTTCGCGGCTGACACAAGTTTTGGTAGATGTTCTACCTAAATCAACGCTGAGAATGTTTTTACCCGAAATTGAGGCTGGCTTATTAACATTGTTGTTTATAGGGGCTGATGCTACTCGATTCATGGGTATAGCAGCAGCGTTCATCGGATTAGCTACGGGTGGTTGGTCTGTCATGAAAGCTCCTATGTGGTGACGTAACTGTAAAAAGTTATCATGCCCATCTTACAAAAATACAAGATCAAAAAAATTTTCAGATGGGTCAAGTGTAGCTAGAAATACGGCAAAATTTATTGTAGGCGATTGGAAATGTAACATTATTTTGGATTTATTGTACAGGCAAAATTTTCACATATAGCCAGTGGAAAGTGGAGATATTTCCGTTACTAGCCGCCGAAACCTCTCTACAGCAGCCATATATTGAAAACTGAACTATATTCATCTGCGAGTTTCTCGACTTTGGCGCTTGAGTACCCAAAGTAAGAATACTACCAATAGACCTCCCAGGACAATTTTAGATACAGGGGCAAGGTATTTCTGCACAAGTTCATACTGGATTCCTAACCAGTATCTGGAATATGTGAGCAAAGCCACCCAGGCAGCACTACCCAAAGTTGTGTAAAATAAGAAAGGCAACAAGGGCATATTGCTCATACCTGCGGGAACAGAAATCAAAGTACGAATTCCTGGTACAATACGACCAATTAATACTGCTTTTCCCCCATGTCTGTTAAACCATCCTTTAGCCCTATCAATATCTTCGCTAGATATAGTCAACCATCTACCGTACTTGTTAGCTAATTGTTTTAAGCGTCGTTCCCCCAAAAACTTACCAGGATATTACCAGATCAGTGCGCCCGCGACAGAACCCAAAAGTCCTGATAAAAACACACCTATTATATTCAGCTTTGCTCCTCCTGGTTGATATGGACCGGACGTAAATCCTGCCAATGGCATAATCAATTCAGAAGGTATGGGGGGAAAAAGGTTTTCTAGGAACATCAGCAGGGTGATTCCTAAATATCCCAAAGAGCTAATGGTCTTGGTTATCCATTCGAGCATACTGGTGATTGGTGATTGGTGATTGGTGATTGGGGAAGAGTTGATAGTTGATAGCTGATAATTGATAGTTAATTGGGAAACATCAAATTGATTACCCAGTCCCCAGTCCCCAGTCCCCAGTCCCCAGTCCCCAGTCCCCAGTCCCCAGTCCCCAGTCACCTATTCTAGACAGTTGGCGTTAATGATTGTACTATCGATCCGGATTCCCATTCTAATGGGTTCCAATCCCGCTCTTCTACAGCCATTTGCTCAATTAAACTGGCTAATCTCAGAGCTTTAAGGGCTTGTTCACCACCCACAGAAGGCTGATTACCTCCATGTACACAGTTAACAAAATGCTCTAACTCTGCGCTTAAAGGTTGAACGTTACTAGTATAGACTTTTTCTATCAAACCATCTTGCCTATACAGAACCTGCCGATGGTCGTTATGCGGATTAGTATTTTGGCGATGAATCAAAATTTCATTTTTGAGGAAATCGGCTTCAGTAAATGAATTTTTGCAATGGGCGACGATGCGGCGAATTTTACGGTGAGTGACTTTACTGGCGGTGAGAGTGGCGACAATGCCATTGGCAAAGCCTAATGTGGCAGTCACATAATCTAAATAACCAGAGTCTAGGGAACGAGTGCCATTCGCTGTTAATTTGACTACGGGTGAACCAGCTAATTCTAAAAGTAGGTCAATGTCATGGATCATTAAATCCAGCACGACTGAAACATCATTCGCCCTGGCTGAATAAGGACTCATCCGATGCGCTTCTAAGGCCAAGACTTCCTCTGTTTTCAGGACTTGACTCAGTTCTCTAAAGGCTGGATTAAAACGCTCAATGTGTCCTACCTGCAAAATACATTGAGACTCAGCGGCTGCGTTGACGAGTGATTCTGCTTCGGAAATACTGGCAGCAATTGGCTTTTCAATCAAAACATGAATTCCTGCTAACAAACAGTTGATGCCTACGGCATAATGTAAGCGAGTGGGTACAGCAATACACACTGCATCTACATGGGGTAGCAGATCACAGTAATCTTCAAAAAAACGGACTTTGTATTTGCTGGCAGTTTCTAAGCCTCGTTCAACGTTGATATCAGAAACGCCTATCAGTTCAACATCTTTCATTGAACTGAGTACGCGGGTGTGATGTTGTCCCATGTTACCCACCCCAATCACGCCTATGCGGATTGCACGTGGCTGGTTGCGCTGTGAATATAGATTTGGTTCTGCCACTGATATGCTATTTTGCACTATTATTTTCTCCTCAACCACCAAATTTAAAAACGCTACGGTCGTTGGCATTTATACTGAACTGCCAAGTGTGATCCGTCTAAAACCATCCAGATGGTAACATAGTGGTTCTATTTATGAAGAATTTCAAAGTTTATGTTCAGTTCCCACTATCTTGCTAACTTTTGGATCGTTAGTTATTAATTTTCCTATGGTTTATAATTGACACAAAAGAATATGTGTTTTTTTATTGACTGACCATCTCAAAAATACTTACGTGGTAGCTTTCGGATGGCAGTTAGGTAATTAATAACTCAGATAACTACTTCCTTCGCTGCTGGATAAATTTATGACATTCTAATTTCCGTAAAATTATCAGTGACTGTAATTGGCTGCAAGGTTGTCTGTAAAAATTTTGCCAACGATACTGTAAATTGTTTTTTGCATTTTGATTTGCATTTTGATTTGCATTTTGAATTTAATTTTTTGTTTGTTGCATTTTGTTGATTGTCTCACCTTTTGGGTGAGATTGATGTTAGGGATTTTTTGAGATTTTTTTTGCATGATGAAAGCTGTAATTCTATTGTCTGGCGGATTGGATTCTTCTACGGTTCTCTATCAAGCTAGGGCTGATGGTTGTGAATGTTACGCCATTTCTTTTGATTACCAGCAGCGACACCGCCGAGAGTTACAATCAGCTATGTTTGTAGCGCAGTCTGTAGGGGTTGTTCAACATCAGATAGTTAATTTTGATTTACGCTTATGGGGTGGTTCTGCTTTGACGGATGAGGCGATCGCTCTCCCTCAAGCACGTTCCCTGGATGAAATGTCACAAAGTATTCCTGTCACTTATGTTCCTGCCCGGAATACTATCTTTTTAAGTTTTGCTTTGGGTTATGCTGAGACTATCGGCGCACAACGTGTATACATTGGTGTTAATGTTTTAGATTACTCTGGTTATCCTGATTGTCGTCCTGATTATATCCAAGCGATGCAAGAAGTGTTCCGTTTGGGAACTAAACAAGGTCGGGAAGGACAACCTATTGATATTATTGCACCGCTAATTAATTTGAAAAAAACGGAAATTATCCAACTTGGTAATCAGTTAGATGTACCTTGGGAGTTAACTTGGTCTTGTTATGCTGGTGGTGATCAAGCTTGTGGGGTTTGTGATTCTTGTCGGTTGCGGTTAGCTGCTTTTGCACAGTTGGGTTTACAAGATCCTGTTGATTATCTGTAGCAGGAAGCAGGAGCTAAGTTAGTAGTGGATTTAGATCCACCACTATAGCAGGAGTCAGTAGGGGCGAAGCATTCGGACAAAAATATTGGGGAAAAATCGAGAATTGATCACCTGAATGCTTCGCCCGTAAAGGAGTCAGGAGTCAGAAGTAAAACCCTCTTGTATTGGGCGTTTCATGAATGAATGGCTACTTTAATACTTAGCAATAACCAATCAATTCGCCATCATTCCATTCTAATGTATCGCCAATGGTATCACCGTTATGATAGGCAGCCAGTAAAACTTCACTGGTTTTACCATAGGATATTGCCCCAGTAGCATCAAGAGCGATCGCACCCAAATCCCGTTCATTTTTACTAGCTTCGGTAAATGAGCGCAACATCGCCTCTTTTAAAGACATTCCATCACTAACCCGGATGACAATTTTAGCGGCTAAACACTCATCAATGATATCTTCCCCAATACCAGTACAACTTACTCCTGCATATTGAGTAGCATAATTACCTGCTGGCATAGCAGAATCACTGACTCGCCCAATGCGCTCAAAGCCTTTACCACCTGTGGAAGTACCAGCGGCTAATTGACCATAGCCATCTAAGGCGACTACACCAATTGTACCCCGTCCTGCATTAGACATTTCTGCCATTTCCGGTTCAGCGACAACTCCAGCCATTGTCCTTTTAAAGTTATCTTCCCGTTCTTGCATCCACTCGTTAAGACGCAAATCAGTTAAAGCATTATAGGTGGGAATTTGTAACTCTCGTGCTAACTCAGAGGAACCGTAATCAGACAATACCCGATCTGGGGAATTTTGCAGAAATAGCGCCATTTCAATCGGGTTTTTTACCCGTGCAACATTAATTACACCACTAAACCGCCCTGATGTACCATCCATCAGAGAAGCACTCATGCGGATTTGACCATCAGATTGTAATACAGAACCAGTACCTGCATTAAAGCGGGGGTCATCTTCCAACATTTGACAACCCCGGACTACAGCATCAGAAGCAGTTGCGCCTGTGATCAATAGTGAGTATACTTCGTGTATTACAGTATGCAGCGATCGCCTGACAGATGCCAATCCTCCCTTTCCTTGGAGAGAACTACCAGCCCCACCATGAATAATTAATTTAGGTTGTACTTGTAAAGTCATTTATTTGTTTCTGTGTAGTTTTAACAGTTATTAGTTATCAGTTATCAATTGTCAATTGTCAATTATTTATCGTCTTTAGCCTGAGAACGGCGACGACGACAACGTTCTGAGCAATATTTAACTTCATCCCAACAATCTTGCCATTTTTTTCGCCAAGTGAAGGGACGTTGACATACTGGACAGATTTTTTCAGGCAGGTCAGATTTAGAACGAGTACGTCCCATGTTGATTTTAGATTTTAGATTTTAGACTGGTGATAATTCATAGTTGATAGTTGATTGGGAAAAATAAAATTGATTACCCAGTCAATGGTCCCCAGTTCCTGTCTCTAATGTCACCTGTCACCATATACTAACGTAAGTTGCTAATGATGCAAGAAAGGCTCTCAAATCGAAGTAACAAGGATAAGTAGATAGCAAAAAAGCAGGGAACACCATCATAATTCATTCTTTCTCCTGACTCCTAACTGCTATTCTTAACTAGCAACTTGGGTTAATATTATTGAAGATGCCTGAAAAAAATTCAGATTAATCCTGGATTTGGCATCTGATCATAGTTGTTGTAATAATTGGTAGATATTAACTCAGATTGGATATTTATAAAGCAGTAATTCGTCCTTTTTTATTTACTCTGGTAAAAGCAGATCCAGAGTGGTTACACCAACAGGCAATTAGTAGTTTGAATTTGCTGTCAGAAGCCAGCTATCATCAGTGTGCTAGATGGTTGAACTCTCTGCTACAAAAGTCTTTGTGCCTCTATGATACACGGCTAGAACAAAATCTATTCGGGTTAAATTTTCCTAACCCATTAGGTTTGGCTGCGGGATTTGATAAAGATGGAGTAGGTGCTAATTTTTGGTCTAGTTTTGGTTTTGGTTGTGCTGAATTGGGTACTGTTACTTATCATGCACAACCAGGCAATCCTCCTCCCCGTTTGTTTCGCTTAACTTTAGATCAAGCAGCCCTCAACCGAATGGGTTTTAATAATGCTGGTGCTGCTGCAATGGCAATGAGATTAAAAATGCTTGATCCGCAACAATCTCGGTTAATACCCATAGGCATAAATTTGGGTAAGTCTAAAATTACACCATTGGAAACGGCAGCAGCAGATTATTTAGAAAGCTTTCGCTTGCTGAAAAATCTAGGTGATTATTTTGTGGTTAATGTTTCTTCTCCTAATACACCAGGATTGCGATCGCTCCAAGATGCAGCAATGCTCAGTCAAATTTTGGAGGTTCTGCAAACAGAAAACATGGCACAAAAACCCTTATTTGTCAAGATAGCACCGGATTTAGAATGGGAAGCCATCGCTGACATTATTGATCTCGCCAAAACCTATAAACTAGCGGGAATAATTGCCACCAACACCACCATCAGCCGTGAGGGACTAAAAACCCAAATCATTGAAAAAACCGGTAAAACACCTCAAGAAGAAGCCGGAGGCATTAGCGGAGCGCCATTACGCCAACGTTCTACGGAAGTCATACGGTTTATTTATCAAAAAACCCAAGGACAGATACCCATCATTGGCGTTGGTGGCATTTTCACAGCTGAGGATGCTTGGGAAAAAATTACAGCAGGTGCTAGTCTCATCCAAGTTTATACAGGTTTGATTTATGAAGGACCAATGATGGTGCGCCGCACTCTTGCCGGTTTGTTAACCAAACTAGAAGAAAACGGCTTAAATTCCATCAGTGAAGCAGTGGGAATAGGGAATAGGGAATAGGGAATAGGTGATAGGTAATTGGGTTATTCATCCTCCCAGTCACCAGTCACCAGTCACCAGTCACCAATCACCAGTCACCAGTCACCAGTCCCCAGTCCCTAATTTTCCAAAGGGAAAAACTCCCTAGACTTACGAGAATAAGACCAAGCAATACCATCTGGATCACGGCTGCGACTCCATTCAGGAAAATCTGGGTCATTCCTTCGTTTATAAACTGTACTGGAATAAACACCCAACCGCTTGGCTAGTTCAGATTGAATCAGAGAACCAAAAACTAACTGTTCTTCCAGAGGTTTTTGTACCTCCTGATGAGTTGCTACATCTGTGGCTTCAGGTAATAATTCTGGTTGTAATTCTTCCTGCTCTTGCTTTTGCTGTTCTTCTTCCTGTGGAATGGGAGGAGGTGGAGCCAAGAGCGATCGCGCCTCTTTCGTCACAGACCGAGGAGGAAGTTTTTCCACTGATTCACTACTATCAAATATGTCACCCAAAATACTGGCAGTTATAAAGTAGTAGGAAGGACTCTCACTTTCTGAGTCCACTACACTAGCGCCAAATTCCTTTGCTTTACCCTCCAAGTAGCGTTTTGCCTGATTCCCAGAAAAATTACCTTTGAGAGCTAAATCAACAGGTGTGATCTTTCCCTGGTTTTCCCGAATCAACTGATAAAAAAGAGGGTTAACTTGCTCACCCCACTTTTCCCATCTGTATTGATGCCAAAGGTTGAAAACCATCAGCAGCAACAAGCCTATCAGCAAAAACCTCCAAGTATTGACGACGAAAACAATCAAAAACGATATCGGCAAAATGAGAACGAGAAAACTTTTCCCGTAATTTTCTATGGTTTTTTCACTCATGCTGATTTTTGCCAAGTGAACTTTTGCAAAATAATATTATTTATTATCTTGGCAAAAATTGGGACATTTTTTGTATCCCTTGGCAAAATAACAGCAAATTATTTGGCAAAAGCTACTGAAATAAGCACTAGGTGACAGTTGACAGGTTACTTATGAGAGTGAAGAAGGGGAAAATGATTATAAATGCAAAAATTTTCTCTCCAGGCTCTTAACAACTGAAAATACATACACTACTTTTTACTAATATGCTTAAATTAATACCAAACTGGCATTGGTGCATTTGCCACTACGCATGCATTATACAAATACATTCTAGCCTGGTGTTTGACTAAATTCCCAATTCCCATCAATGATTGTTGCACCTTTGCAATCGGTTACGCTGAGATTATATCCTATCCATAAATTTCACTAAATCAAAGGGGAAGCATTAGAGAAAAATTCTATCTGCCTATCAGTAAAAATTCTAAATTTGCTTGACAGAGTTTATACAATGACAGATAATATTCAAGGAGATTTTTCCCATCAAAAGTAATTCCCATCAAAAGTAATATTTATAGGACTTAAGCAAGATTGGACTAAAAACCTGATTCTTGCGTAGGGGTAATTCATGAATTACCCCTGCTTTCGTTCTGTTTTGCGTAAGTCATCATTTATACTTACCAGTAAAAAACCCTGATGTTGATGAAAAAATCTATAAATGGACATCTGTCTAAATCCTAACTAAAGCCCCATACCATACCTCTTTAGGAGTAAACTTGACTGATATACAGATCAAAATGCCATTACTGGGTCATTTTTATTGGTAGATTTTGATTACAGGCTGTATTTGCAAGAATCGGAGGTGAAACAGGTTCAGTTCCCAGGACTCAAATTTAATGTGCGAGCAATGTTTCAGGCAATTTTATGCTTTGCCAGAGGTAAGATAAAAGCTATACATGATAACTACCATTATAGATATTAGCGAGCTTGTCAATTAAGAATTGCTATAATCTATTGTTCAATCTTACATTCTTATCTATTATTTAGGTGTAAATTTCTATGGTTTTGCCAATGAATCGTCTGTCTATTTTCGTAGACGGAAACAATATGTTCTATGCTCAACAAAAAAATGGCTGGTTTTTTGACCCGCGACGAGTGTTAGAATATTTTAAGAACGAACAACCTGAGACAACATTAATCAATGCTTTTTGGTACACCGGCTTAAAAGACCCACAAGACCAACGTGGCTTTCGAGATGCACTCATTAGTTTGGGATATACAGTACGGACTAAAATTCTCAAAGAATATTATGATGATGTCTCTGGCCGTTATTCACAAAAAGCTAATTTAGATATTGAAATTGTTGTTGATATGTTCAATACCGTTGACCAGTACGACCGAGTAGTTTTATTCAGTGGAGATGGAGATTTTGAAAGAGCGATCGAGCTACTACGTTCCAAGAATACGCATATTACAGTGGTATCGACAGAAGGAATGATAGCTAGAGAATTGCGTAATGCTACGGATAGATATATAGACTTGAACGATATTAGAGACCAAATAGAAAAGACCGAAGCTTAGTAAAATTAATAATTATTTACAAAGCAAAAGTTAAAAACTGAAGAAGGAGTCTATAACCAGGAGTGAGAAGAAATTATTGAGGCGAAGCATCACCAAAAGTTAGAACTACCAAATCATAGATTTGCTAGGTATCTTCAACCCACTTATAAATAAGCTAGTCGTATATAATTTATTCTAAATTCTCTATTCTGACTCCTTTATTCTTTTTAATAAAGTTCAAGGTATTTTAAGCCCACAGTCACAACTCAACCAACCAAAACCCAAAACCAATGAGCAGTCAAGCAGACAGAATTATCATCTTTGATACGACACTGCGAGATGGAGAACAGTGTCCAGGAGCGACCTTAAACATAGACGAAAAGCTAATTATTGCCAAACAATTAGCCCGTTTAGGTGTAGATGTAATTGAAGCTGGTTTTGCCTTTGCGAGTCCGGGTGATTTTGAAGCAGTGAGCAAAATCGCCCAGACTGTGGGTTTAGAAGATGGTCCAGTGATATGTAGTTTAGCTAGAGCTAGACACGATGATATCAAAGCCGCAGCGGAAGCGATCAAACCAGCAGCTAAGGGGAGGATTCATACATTTATTGCTACTTCTGATATTCACCTGCAATATAAGTTAAAGAAAACCAGACCAGAAGTAATTGCGATCGCTGAGGAAATGGTAGCTTATGCTAAAAGCTTCACCGATGATGTAGAATTTTCCCCTGAAGATGCTGGTAGATCCGATCCAGAATTTTTGTATCAAGTTTTGGAAAGGGCGATCGCTGCTGGTGCAACAACTGTTAACATTCCCGACACCGTAGGTTACACCACCCCCAGCGAATTTGGCGCTTTGATTAAAGGTATCAAAGAAAACGTCCCCAACATTGATCAGGCGGTTATTTCCGTCCACGGCCATAATGATTTGGGTTTAGCTGTGGCCAACTTCCTGGAAGCTGTGAAAAACGGCGCAAGACAGCTAGAATGTACCATCAATGGTATTGGGGAAAGAGCCGGGAACGCTGCTTTAGAAGAATTAGTCATGGCCTTGCACGTCAGACGGCAATATTTTAACTCCTTCTTTGGTAGACCTGCTGATTCTGAAGAATCATTAACTAATATTGACACCAAGCAAATTTATAAAACCTCCCGCTTGGTTTCCAGCTTGACAGGAATGCTGGTACAACCGAATAAAGCTATTGTGGGTGCTAATGCTTTCGCACACGAATCTGGGATTCATCAAGATGGAGTGTTGAAAAATAAACTCACTTATGAGATTATGGATGCCCAATTGATTGGGTTGACAGATAATCAAATAGTATTGGGTAAACACTCAGGTAGAAATGCGTTTCGTACTCGTTTAAAAGAATTGGGATTTGAGTTGTCAGAGAATGACTTAAATAAAGCCTTTATTCGGTTTAAAGAAGTAGCGGACAAAAAGAAAGAAATTTCTGATTGGGATTTAGAGGCGATCGTTAACGACGAAATTAAACAAGCACCGGACTTATTTAAAATCGAATTGGTGCAAGTTTCCTGTGGTAGCAACGCCAAACCCACCGCAACTGTTACCCTGCGGACACCTGACGGACAGGAATTAACCGATGCGGCAATCGGTACTGGTCCAGTGGATGCTGTTTATAAAGCCATCAATCGGGTAGTGAATGTACCTAATGATTTAATTGAGTTTTCTGTGCAATCTGTAACCGGGGGAATTGATGCTCTGGGAGAGGTAACAATTCGTTTACGTTATGAATCCCGTGTATTTTCCGGTCATGCAGCCAGTACAGATATAATTGTGGCATCGGCTCAGGCTTATGTGAATGCCCTGAATAGGTTGTATGCTGCATTACAGCAAACCGTGAAGGAAGAAGTGACAGCGTAGAAGGTGTAGAGACGTTTCATGAAACGTCTCTACATTATTTACCACCAGGTATCTATTTTTGAATTAACTCCAAAGCATCAGTTAATATTTCTGATTCTTGTACCATAGCTGCTAATTCTTCTGTTTCATAACATCCTCCAAATGCTTCTAAAGCTGCTCTTTTGAGTGCTACTTGATATCCTTGTTGGAGAATTTCCATTAATTCCGTTTGATTTAAGTAATAACCTCCAGATTTGCGGCGTTTATTGATTTTATTGATTTCCCGTATTGCATTTTCTATAGATATTTCCCAAGAACGGGTAGAACGTTTTTCAGCTTTTTGTTTAATTAAATGGATGAGAAGAATTACACCATAACTATCAATTTTATTGATTTTATCACTGAGGCTCATTTCTTCTAATTCATCCACTAATATTAATGCTTCAGGAATTTTACCCTGTTCTAGAAGTTGTCTGAGTTCGAGTAGTTCTTCCATGTTATATTTTGTGCTTCATGAAAAACAGTTATTTTGGTTTTAGCTAATATTTCTGCTTACTGCTATTTCAATTCTAAACTAAAAAAACTTTCCCAAAGAAAAACCCCTACCTGGGTTGATTGAGTAGAGGTTATTTACTATTGTTGATTATCTTTAATCATCTTTCTTAGCTTTATCCCGTGTTAGCAACATATAACCACTAAATAGGGGTTGCTGAGAAAGTCTTTCCGTGAGGGCATAGGAGTCAGGAGTCAGGAGGAGATTTGAAAATTTCTTTGCCATCTCTTGAAATCCCAAAAAATGCACACTTTTTCCGGTATACCCTTCAAAACCCTTGCACTAATTTCTGTGTTTATCAGCCTCTAACCTTTGATATATCAAGGTTTTAGGTTTATTCAGCTAAATAGAGGTATAGACAATTCACCTGTTAACGCTAATATTGTTGAACTGTCTAAAAAGCACATTGATGATTATGAAAAATTATGGCGCGAACAATTGCGGGTTGTTCAAGCAGAAGATAAGTTTTGGGATTGGTTATTTAGACTGGGATATATTAGCAAACAAGACAACGAAGAAGGTTATGCGCTTGAGTGTGAAGATTGTACTCAAGGGTTAATGATGATAGAAACCCAATTACATGGTTCACGTTTGGCAATGGGACAAAAATTAGTATATATCCAGTACATTACCTCTGCACCTTGGAATCGTAAAGAAATCCAACGTCCACCACGATACAAAGGTGTTGGTACTGCATTATTAAGATATGCAAGATTGAGAAGTGTAGAATTAGGTTATGGTGGGAGAATTGGACTGCATTCACTACAGACTGCGGAACGATTTTATGAAAACCAAAATATGCTCAATCTTGGTGTTGATGAAGAATACAAGAATCTGACATACTTTGAATATGGTATTTTGAGACTACAACAATAATATCAATATAGGAAAAAATTTATGAATAATAATCACAATGTAGCAGCAGCTATTGACATACTTTTTAATCCTACATCTCTTCAAGAAGCAATTGAAATTGAAGATGAAACTGACTGTGATGTAACCGCAGGGTTAGAATGGGGTTTAGCAGTTCCCGCTTTATTGCAAAATCCTGGAATGTTTGGAAGGTTGACACAGTTGCGCGTATCACTCAACCGAGAACTGCGGTTACTTTTACAAGAATGGAATTTGGGTATAGGGGAAAAAACAGCTTTAGAAGTAGCACAGAAATGTTTGATTCAAAGACTTCAATTACCTGAACCTGTGGCTTTATCAGGACTGCAAGATATTTTAAAGCAAGATGAATTATATAATATTGACGAATTTATATCTAATCGGGATGTATTAAAGTCACTTTTAAGTATTTTACTATTAGATAGCGATTGGCAAGAAATAGCTGTAGCGGCTGCAAATTCAGTACGAGAACAGGTAATTTATCAAGTAGGCATTAATCAAATTTCTGCATAAAATAATGATTTAGGCTTAAATTTTTCTATGAATCACTCCACTACATCATTAACAGAACTCCGCACTGCATTAAAACAAATCTGGGGTTATGATGATTTTCGTCCTCCACAGGGAGAAATTGTCAAAAGTTTATTATCCCAAAAAGACGCTTTAATTATTATGCCCACAGGAGGGGGAAAATCAATTTGTTTTCAACTTCCTGCACTATTAAAAACCGGGTTAACTTTAGTAGTTTCTCCCTTGGTTGCATTGATGGAAAACCAAGTAGAAGAACTAAAACAACGAAATCAAAAAGCTGCACTTTTACATAGTGAACTACCTACTTATCAACGTCGGGCAACTTTGCAAGCTTTAGAAAAACAACAATTAAGATTATTATATTTATCACCAGAAACTTTATTCAGTCCTCATGTGTGGGAAAGATTATCTCATCCCCAATTACAAATTAATGGTTTGATATTAGATGAAGCCCATTGTTTAGTGCAGTGGGGTGATACATTTCGTCCAGCTTATCGACGTTTGGGTGCTGTACGTCCAGCTTTATTAAAAACAAAACCACCAGGTACAAAAATTAGTATAGCTGCTTTTACAGCAACGGCTGATCCTGCTGCACAAAAGATAATTTCTGAAGTTTTACAGTTACAAAAACCTGATAGTTATAAACTCAATCCTTACCGGAATAATTTACATCTTAGTGTTAAAATCGCTTGGACTCCGAAAGGTAGAAAACAACAATTATTAAAGTTCATTAAAAATCACCAAAATCAAGCAGGTTTGATTTATGTGAGAACTCGTAAAGATAGTGAAGAATTAGCAGCATGGTTAATAGAATTAGGGTATAATACTGCTAGTTATCATGCGGGTTTAGGTGCAACAGAAAGACGCGCATTAGAAGCAAGTTGGTTAAATGGAAAAATGCCGTTTGTGGTTTGTACCTGCGCTTTTGGAATGGGGATAAATAAGCCAGATGTCCGTTGGGTGATTCACTTTCAAGCACCACTTTTATTATCGGAATATGTGCAGGAAATTGGACGTGCGGGAAGAGATGGAAAACCAGCGGAAGCGTTAACTTTAATTAGTGAACCAACGGGTTTTTTAGATGCTGAAGATAAGCAAAGACAGCAGTTTTTTGAACAACAAATATTGAAACAACAACAAAAAGCACAACAGTTAGCGAAACAGTTACCAAAACAAGGAGAAGTAACATCTGTAATTAAACAATTTCCTGATGGTGCAACGGCGCTTTCTTTACTTCATAGTAGTGGACAATTACAATGGCTTGATCCTTTTCATTATACAATTTCTGCAAAGTCGGGAAAACAGCCACAAATGCAATTACAAGCTGCTAAACAGATGAGTGAATATTTGTATAGTAAAAAATGTCGTTGGCAGTTTTTGTTAACTGCTTTTGGGTTTGGGAAAGAAGCGGAAAATTTGCGTTGTGGACATTGTGATAATTGTAAAAAATGATTACTTTATTTGTAATAATTCAGGAGTCAGGAGTCAGGAGTCAGAATATTTAATAAAACCGTAGATTATCACTAGCGTGATTTTTGGCGTAACCTTTAAAAAGCTGACTGCTGTCCGCTGATAGCTGAATACTTACCTTTATTTTTGTTGGCGTTTTTGTTGAATATAATTACGAAAGTCATCCATTGTTAATTGATCTAGCCATTGATGACGATCTTTTGTATAATCTCCAAAACCGGATTCAAATCTTAGTAAAAATCTAGCAGCACCACCATAACCTAATTCTTGGATTAGTGCTTGGTAGCCTCTTCTGGAAATTTCACTGGCTTTCATTTTTAAAACTCCTGAATTAACTTTTGATTTTCCATTAACCAATTGACGGGATTAGCCACATTTATTTTAACATCATTAATATAATTCCTTGCTTTTCTTAACAGTCGATCATCTGTCGTCAGAAAGACTGTTACTGCCGCTGCTTCTGCAAACGCTAAATGCAATAGACATCTCCAGAAAAGAAATTATGGAACCTATTTATGGGGGCAGGGCGAAGCTTATGGGATATCTAGATGTCTGATTTTTCCGTTAAATTATCGCCCATAAGCTTCGCCCCTACAACTTATGACAAATTAATACATTCTATTGTGGAGATGTCTAATGAATCATATAAAGTAAAACCTAGTCCACATAAAATCTCTGCTCTAGATTCTATATCTTCATTTGACTCAACAAAGATATTTGCTGCACCTAAAAAAGCTAAAATCTGATCACGATTACCAGAATCAGGAATTTTTTGAAGCTCAAACTCTAGAGCATCACTGTTGACTAAGACTAAATCGCCGCGATCGCAATATTCTAGAATTGAGACTACTGCTTCAGTTTCTAACCGAACTCGATACTGTATGGGATCGTCTAAAAGACGGCAGAAACAACAGGAATCCATATAAATAGTCAAAGGTTTACTCAATATCAATAAATCCTCTTTGAATAATTGATAATTGTGAAATTTGTGTTCATTGTAAAAATTATTCAGTAGTCATTAGTCAGTTTTTCAGTGGTTATCCTACTGACTATTGACCACTGATAATTAGTTAAAACTGCCTTAAAAAGCGCAAATCGCTATTATACAAACGGCGAATATCATCAATTTGATGTAAAACCATCGCAAAACGTTCTACACCAAAACCAGCAGCAAAACCACTATAAATCTCTGGATCATAACCCACAGATTTTAATACATTGGGGTCAACCATACCGCAACCCATTACTTCTAACCAGCGCCCATTCCACTGTAAATCAACTTCCGCAGAAGGTTCGGTAAAAGGAAAATAACTAGCGCGGAAACGAATGGGTAAATCACCAAACATCGCTTGTAAAAATATCTTTACCGTGCCTTTCAAATCTGTAAAAGTTAAACCTTCATCAACTGCTAAAAGTTCAATTTGATGGAAAACAGCCGAGTGGGTAGCGTCTACATCGTCTCTGCGGTAAACTCGACCAGGGGCAACAATTTTAAATGGTGGTTCTTCTTTTTCCATGTAGCGAATTTGCACCGATGAGGTGTGAGTCCGCAGTAAATTTCCATCTGGCAAATAGAAAGTATCCTGCATATCACGGGCTGGGTGGTCAGGAGGGGTGTTGAGGGCTTCAAAATTGTAGTAATCTGTTTCCATCTCTGACCCCTGGGCGACAGTATAACCCATACCGACAAAGATATCTAGAGCTTGGTCAATGATACCATTGAGGGGATGAATGCGACCTTGGGGACGGTAAATACCGGGCATAGTCACATCTAAAGTTTCAGACTCTAGCTGTGCTTGAATTTGGGCAGTTTCTAAAGCGGTGCGTTGCTGGTCAAGACTGTTTTGTAAAGCTTCCTTAACTGTATTGGCGATCGCCCCAATTTTAGGACGTTCCTCCGCACTCATTTGTCCCATGCTGCGTAACAGCGCCCCCAGTTGACCTTTTTTGCCCAAATAGTTAACTCGCAGTTCTTCCAGGCGTTCTAGGGTATCAGCAGCAGCGATCGCTGTTTCTCCTTCCTGCCGTAATACTAAAAGTTGTTCCTCTAAATTGCTAGTCATTCGTGATTAATTATTAGTCAGGGGTCAATCAATTTTAGATTTACGATTTTGGATTTTGGATTTACTCCACCCTAAAATGTGGAGCTTGAGGATTTTAGATTGGCGTTAGCGAAGCGTAGGCAGCGCAGAGAGTATTTTGGATTAATTCTGCCCTGAAAAGGCCGAGTTTATCCCGAAAATTCTCAATCCACAATCTAAAATCCAAAATCTAAAATTTTTCGGTCAGTGGTCAGTAGTCAGTAGTCAGTGGCAAAATACAAACAACCAACAACTGACAAAGGACAATTAACCTTAGCAATGTGCCATAAACCAGTCAATGCCACAAGGTGAAACTTTCCTCTGTTTACAGTTTAGAAGCTAGAGAGCATGAGAAAAGTTTTTTTTGCAGTTGTTACCAAAAACACTGACAACAGACCATGAACTAATTATTAATTACCAATCACCTTTTCCCCAATAACAGATGAAATTACTAATAAGCAACGACGATGGAATTTCCGCTTTAGGTATTCGCACCTTAGCCAACACCCTAGCCGAAGCTGGTCATCAAGTGAGTGTAGTTTGTCCAGATCGAGAGCGATCGGCAACTGGACACGGATTAACCTTACATCAACCAATTCGCGCTGAAATGGTTGAAGCCCTGTTTCATCCTGCTGTTAATGCTTGGGCTTGTGACGGTACACCTTCCGATTGTGTAAAATTGGCATTGTGGGCGTTACTCGATTCCCCCCCAGATTTGGTATTATCAGGAATTAACCAAGGTGCGAATTTAGGAACAGAAATTCTTTACTCTGGAACTGTTTCGGCAGCAATGGAAGGTATGATTGAGGGCGTTCCTAGTATTGCTTTGAGTCTCACCAGTCATACACACAAAGACTTTCAGCCAGCTGCCAAATTTGCCAAACTGCTAGTAGACCATCTGGCAGTAGAACCCTTACCAGATTTAATGTTACTTAACGTCAACATTCCCCCAATCTCTTGGGAAGAAATAGCTGGTGTCACTCTCACTCGTCAAGGAGTGCGTCGCTATGTTGACGTTTTCGATAAGCGAGTTGACCCCCGTGGCAAAACTTATTACTGGTTAACTGGAGAAGTTTTAGAAGATGTCGAACCAACACCAGGGTTAAATTTACCCCCACACATTCCCATAGATGTAGAAGTTATCCGTAAAAATTTCATTAGTATTACTCCTTTGCAATACAATCTTACTTATGCCAATGGACTGCATAAATTGTCTACATGGAAATTTAACTTTACTTAAATTTTTCTGTATTTCCAAAGACTCAAGTCTAAATTAAAACCATTACCGTAAAATTTACACTTTAAACTAGAAAAATAAGCAGCATTTTTTTGATTTATCGCCCGCTCAGTCCAGCAACCAACAACCATGTCTAGGATAGAGAATCAATTTACAGTGCAGTTTTGGGGCGTTAGGGGTAGTATCCCCTGTCCTGGTCCACACACCGTCCGTTATGGAGGTAATACCCCTTGTGTTGCCATGCAAGTGGGGGGTAAACGTTTGATTTTTGATTGTGGTACAGGAGTTCACGTTTTGGGACAATCTTTACTGTCCCAAATGCCTGTAGAGGGTCATATCTTCTTTACTCACTCCCATTGGGATCATCTACAGGGGTTTCCATTCTTTACTCCGGCTTTTATCAAAGGAAATAAATTTAATATCTACGGTGCGATCGCCCCCGATGGCTCAACCATTGAGCAACGTCTCAATGACCAAATGCTTCATCCCAACTTCCCTGTACCCTTGCAGATTATGCAGGCCAACTTGAATTTTTATACTGTTAAAGCAGGTGAACCAATTCACATTGAGGACATTACCATAGAAACGACACATTTAAACCATCCAGGTGAAGCCGTAGGATATCGAGTTAACTGGTGTGGTGGAGCAGCCGTTTACATCACAGATACAGAACATTTTCCTGATAGATTAGATGAAAATGTCCTCTGGCTATCACGCAATGCCGATATTTTGATTTATGATTCCACCTACACTGATGAAGAATACTCTTGGGCTAAATCACCAAAAATTGGTTGGGGACATTCTACTTGGCAAGAAGCGGTGAAAATAGCCCAAGCAGCCAACGTGAAAACATTGGTCATTTATCACCATGATCCTGCCCACAATGATGATTTTTTAGATAATGTGGGTAAACAAGCAGCGGAGAAATTTCCTGGTGCAATTATGGCCAGAGAGGGATTAATACTGGATGTTCCTGTATTAGATGCTGTCTCTAAATCATTACCTTTACGTAAGTCATAAAATAATCGTTTAGGTGATAGGTGACTCTTGACAAGTGTGAGAGAGAACAGTTCTTAAATGATGACCGTCATCATTGGACAAGATATAACTTCCCCAAGACGATACTTATTCAAAAATGTTAAAAAAGGTAATTTTTTAGGATAATTACTAATTTGTAATTGGTAAACAAGGTAATGGGTCTGCTAATTTTACACCCTGCACCCCTTACCCTACACCTGCTCCAAGCCTCAAATACGTCTAAAAGGCAGAGGTTGGCAAACGCTGATAACGAAAATAAACCTAAAATCCCTGAATCCAAGTGCTAAATTTGTCTGAGGCTGGTTGTTTTTTTTGGGGGTGTTCTATGTGGGTTGCTGCTTCTACTGAACAGCTACTAACACCAACTGCTGTTGCTCTTGGTAAATTTGATGGTGTTCATCTTGGTCATCAAAGAGTAATTCAACCAATTTTGCATTCAGCAGTAAGTGAAAATGGGCGGGGAAATGGGGATAAATTACCAAAATACTCACCAGATCATCCCTCTCAATTATTAACCGTACCATCATCCCCAAACCATACATATTCAACGGTTGTTACCTTTGATCCTCATCCCCAGGAGTTTTTTACTGGTCAACCCCGTGCTTTGTTAACTCCCCTAGATGAAAAAGTCGAACAACTGCGATCGCTAGGTGTAGAACAACTTGTATTATTACCCTTTGATAGAGAATTATCTGCTTTATCACCAGAAGATTTTGTCAAAAAAATCCTTGTCGAAAAACTGCAATGTCAAAAAATCAGTGTTGGGGAAGATTTCTGTTTTGGCAAAAAACGCATGGGTAACGCCAAAGATTTGCAAATTATCGCTGCTCAGTACAATATACCTGTAACTATAGTTCCCATACAAACTGATACAGTAAATTTTCCCAACAATACTGATAATATCCCCAATGATTTCACAGAAGATGGTCGTATTAGCACTTCCTCAATTCGCCAAAGTTTAGAATTAGGAGATATGACTAGAGCAACCCGCTTACTGGGAAGACCTTATAGTTTAACTGGTGTGGTGATAACAGGGCAAAAATTAGGTAGAACCATTGGTTTTCCTACTGCTAACTTGCAACTTCCAAAAGATAAATTTTTACCCCGTCTGGGAGTTTACGCTGTGCGGGTTTTCATTCACAGTGAAACCCCTGATACCGCTCCTGTGGAAAAATTAGGCGTAAAATTAGGCGTGATGAATATTGGCAACCGTCCCACTATCAACGGTACATACTCAACAATAGAAGTACATTTATTTGATTGGTCTGGTGATTTGTACGGTAAAACATTGGTGGTAGAGTTAGTCAAATTTTTACGCCCAGAACAAAAATTTGCTGATATAGAAGCTCTGAAAACCCAAATTCAACTTGACTGCACCATAGCCAAAGAAATTTTAAATAGGACATACTGAATTTGAATGATAACTGGGGAACAATATATATATTGGTGATTGGTGACTGGTGACTGGTGATTGGTGACTGGTGACTGGGAAGAATAAATTAATTACCAATTACCAATTACCAATTACCTAAAGAGAATGAGAGAAAAAATTGACGCTTTAACCCAAAATCTGGCTCGTACCATCGTTGGTAAAAATGAAGCAGTACGCTTGGTTTTAGTTGCTTTGCTTGGTGGTGGTCATGCTTTATTAGAAGATGTACCTGGTGTTGGTAAAACCTTGCTGGCGAAATCTTTAGCGCGTTCTGTAGATGGTAAATTTCAACTGCTACTCAAAACCCCGTCGAATACCAAGGAACATTTCCTTTACCAGAAGCACAAATGGACTGGTTTATGCTTTCCTTGAGTTTGGGTTATCCTTCGGAAACAGAAGAATTACAAATGTTGCAAAATCTTCAGGAGGGTGTACAAGTTACTGATTTACAACCTTGTATTACTTTGGAAGAAGTTGCACAATTACGTCAACTTTGTTCACAGGTAAAAGTAGAAACATCTTTACAAGAATATATTTTAGAATTGGTGAGAACTACGAGACAGGATGAGGAAATTACTTTAGGTGTTAGTCCTCGTGGTAGTGTGGCATTACAAAAAGCTGCCCAAGCATTAGCTTTTATATTAGGTAGAGAATATGCAATACCCGATGATGTGAAGTTTTTAGCGCCTTATGTTTTGAGTCATCGTTTGATTCCTAGAGGGGGAAGGAATGCGAAAACGATAGTTGATCGGATATTGCGATCGGTTGCTATTCCTTAAAGGTGAGAGGTAACAGGTGACAGATGTAAAAGTTTGTTTTTGTATAGTTACATCTTGCACCTGTTACAACTATAATAAATTTATTGGATAAAACGACAGTTTATAATCATGCAGAAAATTATTATCAAAAACTTCGGTGCTATTGAATATGCAGAGATTGAAGTTAGAAAAGTATTAGTTTTAATTGGTGAACAAGCAAGCGGTAAAAGCACTATTGCTAAATTGATTTATTTTTTTAAATCACTAAGAGATGATTTGTTTAGTCAAATATATCAGGATGCAGAAAAAGCGAATTTTGATAAACTGCGTGATATTATGTTTCCCGTAAGAGAAAAATTTTACGACTTTTTCGGTTCTACATTACACTTACCTGATTTTGAAATAACATTTTATTATAGTCTTGAAGAAGATAAATGGTTGAGATTAACCCTTAATGATAAGAAAAAACTAGATTCTCGATTCAGTGATAATTTCTTTAATGAGGATTTTAAAAATTCTGTAAGCAATATTAAAAAACTTCTTCAACAAGATTTAAGTACAAACAATATTTACGAACAATTGACGTATG
Source organism: Sphaerospermopsis sp. FACHB-1194 (assembly GCF_014696235.1). Lineage (NCBI taxonomy): Bacteria > Bacillati > Cyanobacteriota > Cyanophyceae > Nostocales > Aphanizomenonaceae > Sphaerospermopsis > Sphaerospermopsis sp. FACHB-1194. Next base: position 23,570 of record NZ_JACJPU010000022.1, read on the forward strand.
AGAAAAATAGAATTAGATATGCTCAACGGCTTTCTAAGTTGTTGAATGAATTATTTGAAAGTAATCAAACAGATTCATTGTTTGTAATTGCAGGTAGAAATGCGACAGTAAGTTATTCTGATTTTTTTGAAAGATACTTATCGGCAAGTATTCAAAATAGTTTAGAAGAAAATAGGAATAAACCAATAGAGGAAAATGAGGAAAGGGAAAATAACAAAAAAGCATTTCAGCGTAAGCAACAAACAATAGATGAAACTTTAATGTTGAAATTTATGGAAAAAGTTGCGAGAATTAAAGACACATTCAAAAAATTTGATAATTTTGAGGGACTAATTGAAAGTTATGAAGATGATGAAAATATACAACAAAAATTATATGGTATCAAAAACCGAATAGATGAAATAATAAAAGGTGAATACAGGATTGATAATTGGGGAGAAAAAATTATATTTAACACTCAAAAAGGAGAGTATGTTCATCTTTCTAATGCTTCATCAGGACAGCAAGAATCTATAAGGATTTTACAAGATATATTCCTGAATATTCTTGATAATACCAAAATATTAAGAATATTGGAAGAGCCAGAAGCCCATTTATTCCCTATTGCACAAAAACAACTGATTGAGTTATTATCTTTAATGGTTAATCAAAATGATGATAATCAACTCATCATCACCACTCATAGTCCTTATGTACTTACAGTTTTTAATAATCTTCTATTTGCGAATAGAGTAGTTGTCAAAAATCCCGATGCAGAAGTTGAAGTAACACAAATAATCCCTAAAGATTGTTGGTTACAAGCTGAAGATTTTTCAGCTTATTCATTAGGTAATCAATCTTCTGAAACAACGCATTATTGTGAGTCTATTTTTAATACTGAAAAAGGTACTATTCAACAAAATTATCTGGATACTGTTTCCGAAATTTTGGGTGGTGATTTTCAGACTTTATACAGTATCCACGCTAGAACTTTTAAAAGAAGATGAGCAAATTTGACGATATTAAAGAACTGCTATCAAATGCGTTTCCTAAGTTTCCTAATATTCTACAAATAGAATTGAGAGCAGAGTTTTCTGTGATAGACTATAAAGGACAATCTTTTATCTTATCATTGTCAGTATTGATTTCGATGATAATACATTTATTCTAAAAATCAATGGTGTGGAAACTATAATTCATGGTTTTGATAGCAGCAAATTATTTAATATCATTCATGCTACGGGAGTTGCTTTTATTCCTATTGATGGTAAACAGGGACTTTTAGGATTTGGTGATTCTCATTGTGATTTTGTATTTTTTGATGAAAGTTATTTCTGTTTTGTAGAGTTCAAATTAAATGCAACCAGTTTGAAGAAGGTAAACAAAAATAGAGTAGATGCGATTAGACAATTAAAAAATACTATAGATTTATTTGATGATAAACTAGAAAGGAATTATGCAGGTTTAAATTTAGAAGCTTATGTTTGTACTCCTGAATTTTACCCTAGATTAAATGCCAGTTGGCAAGCATTAGCACAGGATTTTTTAGAAGATTATGGTATTCCACTTTTTGAAAGGAATGATAAAACCTGCAAGTAAATAGAAATTAATGCAACAAATTATAATAAAATCTATCTAAATATCAGGTGTATACAAAAACCAAAATATTCACTTTTACCATAATGCTATTTATGCCTAGTATGTTTAAACCTAAATCATCCCACAAAAAACTCAAACGCCAACTACTGATAGTCATGCTGATTATTTTCGGTTGGAGTGTCGCCATAGGATTTATACTAGGTCTAGCCACCAGCACCCAAGCAGCAAACCCTCCGGAAATTGGTACAGTTGACGTAGTACGCGCACAATATAAGTTAGGAAAAGAATTATATATAGAAAACTGTTCAACCTGTCATCTAGCTTTACCACCAGAGGTATTTCCTACCCAAACCTGGAAAAATATCTTGGAAGACTCCCAGCACTATGGCGCAACTATTACGCCCTTAATAGGAATACAACGCAATTTAGTATGGAAATATGTTTCTACCTTTTCCCGTGTGCAACTGCAAGACGAAGAAACACCCTATCGTTTAAACAGATCACGTTATTTTAAAGCTTTACATCCTGGTGTAGAATTACCAAATCCTGTAACAATGGGTAGTTGTGTTAGTTGCCATCCTGGTGCAAATGAGTATAATTTCCGCCAACTGACAGCAGAATGGGAAAAATAAATTGGTGATAATAGTTGATAGTTGATAGTTGATAGTTGATAGTTGATAGTTGATTGGGAAACATCAAATTGATTACCCAGTCACCAGTCACCAGTCACCAGTCCCCAGTCACCTGTTCTAGTGGCAAAATGATACTATGAAAGAAGTTTAACTATAAGATATGAGTTAAAACCAATCACAAAATCGGGTGATTGGTAAATTTTCATTTCGGTTTTGAGTTGATTCTCATTTTCTACCCATCCACCACCAAAACGGTTGGGTTGAGTTAAGCGTCTATAATTATATAGCTTTTAGCTAAACCTTTAATTTCCATTCCCCTTGTTCTAGTTCTATAAACTGCCATGCTAAAACTATTGTTGGGCGATCCCAACGCTCGTAAACTAAAAAAATACCAGCCTTACATTACAGAAATTAATCTCTTAGAGGAAGAAATTAAAGCACTCTCTGATGATGAATTAAAAAGTAAAACTACTGAGTTTAGACAACGTATATCTAAGGGTGAAAGCCTTGATGATATTCTACCAGAGGCTTTTGCGGTTGTTCGTGAATCTGCTCGACGGGTGTTAGGATTACGACATTTTGATGTACAGTTACTCGGTGGGGCAATTCTGCATACTGGGCAAATAGCGGAAATGAAAACCGGTGAAGGTAAAACCTTGGTGGCTACCTTACCGAGTTATTTAAATGCCCTCACGGGTAAAGGTGTTCACGTTATTACAGTGAACGATTACCTGGCACGTCGGGACGCGGAATGGATGGGACAGGTTCACCGTTTCTTGGGTTTAAGTGTGGGGCTAATTCAAGCCAGCATGAGTCCCACAGAACGGAAGAAAAACTATGACTGTGATATTACTTATGTAACTAACAGTGAAATCGGTTTTGACTACCTGCGGGATAATATGGCCACTTCTATGGCGGAGGTGGTGCAGCGTCCCTTTAATTATTGTGTTATTGATGAAGTAGATTCGATTCTGATTGATGAAGCACGGACACCGCTAATTATTTCTGGACAGGTGGAAAGACCGACAGAAAAGTATTTACAAGCGGCAGAAATTGCTTTTACTCTTAAAAAAGATGAACATTACGAAGTAGACGAAAAGGCGCGTAACGTTCTGTTAACGGATGAAGGTTTTGCAGAAGCGGAAAACCTTTTAAATGTAACTGATTTGTTTGATCCTGAAAATCCTTGGGCGCATTTTGTGTTTAATGCGATTAAAGGTAAGGAACTATTTCTCAAAGACGTGAATTATATTGTTCGTAATGGGGAAGTGGTGATCGTTGATGAATTTACCGGTCGGGTATTACCGGGACGACGTTGGAGTGATGGACTGCACCAAGCTATTGAAGCGAAGGAACGGGTAGACATTCAACCAGAAACCCAAACTCTGGCAACTATTACCTATCAAAATCTGTTTTTGCTGTATCCTAAGTTGGGAGGAATGACAGGAACAGCGAAGACGGAAGAGGTGGAATTTGAAAAGATTTATAAGTTGGAAGTAAGCATTATTCCTACCAACCGGGTGAGAAAACGCCAAGATTTATCGGATATGGTGTTTAAGACGGAAATGGGTAAATGGCAGGCGATCGCTAAAGAATGTGCGGAAATGCACGAACAAGGTAGACCTGTGTTAGTGGGTACGACCAGTGTAGAAAAATCCGAACTTCTTAGCCGTCTCTTGAAGGAAATAGAAATTCCCCATGAGTTGCTAAATGCTAGACCGGAAAACGTGGAACGGGAAGCGGAAATTGTCGCCCAAGCTGGACGCAGAGGGGCTGTAACCATTGCCACCAACATGGCAGGACGGGGTACAGATATCATCCTGGGTGGTAACTCCGAATATATGGCGCGGTTAAAGTTGCGGGAATATTTTATGCCCCGGATCGTTAGCCCTGAAGATGATGAGTTTAGCATTCAACGGGCTTCTGGACTTCCTACCGGTCATGGTGGAGGACAGGGTTTTGTGCCTGGTAAAAAGGTGAAAACTTGGCGTGCTTCCCCGGAAATTTTCCCCACTCAGATATCAAAGGAAACAGAACAACTGTTAAAAGAAGCGGTAGACGTGGCGGTAAAAGCTTACGGTGAAAGAAGTTTACCGGAGTTGGAAGCGGAAGAAAAAATCGCGGTAGCTGCGGAAAAAGCGCCTACTGATGATCCTGTGATTCAGAAATTGCGGGAAGCTTACCAGCGCATTAAGCATGAGTATGAAGAGTTTACTGGTAGTGAACATGATGATGTGGTGAACCGTGGCGGTTTGCACGTTATTGGTACTGAACGTCATGAATCACGACGCATTGATAACCAATTGCGCGGACGGGCGGGCAGACAAGGAGACCCTGGAACAACGAGATTTTTCCTCAGTTTAGAGGATAACTTGTTAAGGATCTTTGGGGGCGATCGCGTTGCCGGCTTAATGAATGCTTTCCAAGTAGAGGAAGATATGCCTATTGAGTCAGGTATGTTGACTCGCAGTTTGGAAGGCGCTCAGAAAAAGGTTGAAACCTATTACTATGACATCCGTAAACAAGTATTTGAGTATGACGAGGTAATGAATAACCAACGTCGTGCTATTTATGCGGAACGTCGGCGGGTGTTGGAAGGTCAAGACCTGAAGGAACAGGTAATTAAATATGCTGAGAAAACGATGGATGACATCGTTGATTATTACATTAACCCTGATTTACCTTCGGAAGAATGGGAGTTAGAGAAGTTGGTGGATAAGGTGAAGGAGTTTGTTTACCTGTTGGCTGATATGCAGTCTAGTCAGTTGGAGGATATGGGAGTTCCAGAAATTAAGGCTTTCCTCCATGAACAAGCGCGTATTGCTTATGATCTTAAGGAAGCAGAAATTGATCAAATTCAACCGGGTTTGATGCGTCAAGCGGAAAGGTTCTTTATTCTGCAACGCATAGATACTTTGTGGCGTGAACACTTGCAACAAATGGATGCTTTGCGGGAGTCGGTTGGTTTGCGTGGTTATGGGCAAAAAGATCCTCTGATTGAGTACAAGAGTGAGGGTTATGAGTTGTTCTTGGATATGATGGTGAATATCCGCCGTGATGTGGTTTATTCGCTGTTTATGTTCCAGCCTCAGCCACAACCTACGGTGCAGACTTCTGGGATGGTTTAGGTTTTTTCACGCAAAGACGCAGAGAGTTGTTTTCTGCGTCTTTTGTTTTAGGAGGAATTAACCACGAAGACGCGAAGAGCGTGAAGGAAGAAGAGGAAGAGGAAGAAAAGAGAAGGTTATTTATTCAGCAAACATTTGCGCTAATCTCATGAAATCAAGTAATCTCAAGTCCCAAAAGATCCCGTTACAAGCAAATTCTCTAGAATCAACAAGACAGGAAATATTAAGAAGGATACAAGCATCTGGCTATCCTCCAAATGGCTTACTTTTAAACTCTAGCTTTTTAGGTAAAAATGGTCAAAATTACGCAGCAGATATTATTGTTTTTTCTCCTGATGCTGTCCTGCATATAGAACCATTATTAGTGGTCAGCATAGCTAAAAATGGCTTTACCTTTAGCTATGAATGGGTAAACTCATTTCAAGACTCAGGAGCAAAAAAAATAATTTGGTTTAATGGTAAAATCTTAAAGCTTTTCTATCTTAATTCTCAAGAAAAATATCAAGAACTTCCTCCATTTTTACCTAATTGGGCTGAAATTAATCAAGAAAATAGTATTTTCAGTCAACATTTCAAATCTAATTTAACTCCTGCTTATGATTTAAAGCAAATTTTATCAGACTTGCATGATCATTTTTATGGTAATAGTAATATTCGCATTCCTTCCCGTTTGGGTACAGAAATTCAAAAAATAATTTTATTGAAAAAATTTGATGAAGAACAACCTCATAACAGAAGTAATTTTTATATTGCAGAAAATGAACTACCACAGGGGTTAAATGGTGATAAAATTATACCATCTGATGCTGTTGTCTCAGTCGCAAATCGTCTGCGTAAATTACTTACTCAATATGATTTAGAAAGAAATGAAAAGCAAAAATTAGGAAATTTAGACTTGGATGATCAATCCCTTTATCATGCTGTTTTTCAACTAGAAAGATTATCTTTGAAAAAAACTCCTACAGATGTTTTAGGTGATGCATTAGAAGCATTTAGAGTTTATACAGTTAAAAGAGAAGGAGGTCAGTTTTTTACCCATCGTTATGTAGTAGATTTAGCTTTACATTTAGTAGGATTTACAGGAGAAAAACATCAAACATTAGCAGATATCAGTTGTGGAACTTCTGGTTTTTTACATAGTGCAAAAAACATTATTATTAATAAAGCTCAAGCAGAAAGTATAATTACCGAAGAAGAACAAAATAATTTAGTTAGTGAACTACTTATTGGGTTAGAAGTAGATCAAGACTTGGTGCAGATATCTAACACTTCACCGGAATTTTTTAGCCTACCTAAAATGTTGGTTGAAAGACAAGATAGTTTAGCTCCTTATGGAACTTGGAAAAAGGAAATATCTGAGCGTATTCAACCAAAATCTAGATATTTTATGGTAGGAAATCCCCCCTTTGGTACAAAGATTGTAGTTAAAGATACAGAAACATTAAAAAGATTCTCTTTAGCTTATGCTTGGAAAAAAGCGGGTCATAAATGGCAAAAATCAACCGAAAAAATTGTATCCAGATCACCAGATATTTTATTTATTGAACGCAATTTAGATTTTTTAATTCCCGGAATAGGTAGAATGGTATTAGTTGTACCATATCAAATCCTCAGCGGACCCAAAGAAGGTTTTGTTCGTGAATGGTTAATGACAAATTGTAAAATAATTGCAATTGTTGATTTACCGGAAGATACATTTCAACCCTATACAGGAACAAAAGGATCACTTTTAGTAGTTGAAAAAAGATTGAATCCTAATCCTCAATGGAGAGATGAACTAGATTATCCAATATTTATGGCCTGTCCCCAAAAAATCGGACATGACAGACGGGGAAGACCGATTTTTAAAAATAATGAATCGGCAGAAATAGATGTTGATTTACCTGAAATTTCCACAGCTTATGATGCTTTTTTAGCTGGAAATAATCCCAGTCAAGTATCGGAATTAGCTTTTACTATCTCTTCTCAATTCATCAAAAATAATTCCGATATTCGCTTGAATGCTGCTTATTATCGTCCTTCATCAATAGATTTACGCGATAAGTTAATTACAATTGTTAAGCAGGATTTATCTTTAACAATTACTCCATTAGGAGATTTAGTTAAAGATATTTTTTACCCTGGTAGATTTAAACGTGAATACACAGAAGATTTAGAAAACTCAGTTCCTTTTTTGGGAGGTTCTAATATTACACAACTAATTCCTGTCACAGAAAAAAGAATTTTAAAAGACAGTATTCACTATCAACAATTAGCTTTAAAAGCAGGATGGATTTTAATTACCAGAAGTGGTACTACAGGAATAGTATCAAGTGTGCCTCAAAACTGGGAAGGTTTTGCAGCATCAGAACATATTATTAGAATAATTCCTGATCCTGAAAAGTTGCATCCTGGTTATTTATACGGTTATTTGAAAAGTGAAATTGGACAAAATTTACTCAAAAGTGGGATTTTTGGATCTGTGATTGATGAAATTAATTCTAGTTATATTGCATCAATACCAGTTCTCCATCCTCAAGATAAAAGTTATGCTGATAAAATTGGTGGAAAAATGTATAAAGCTGATCTACTCAGATATCAAGCGTCAATTTTAATTCAAGAAACTACTCAAACAATTGAAAATCTAATAATTTAGATGTGTAGTTACTTATAGTTTATATCCTGCCTTTTTCGTGATAACCTTTAACTACTCTGGTCATGAGTTCTAGCAGTTCATCTAACGTTTGATTACCTTGGATTTGATTACTTCTTTCTAACATTAAAAATGTATTTTGCGGGGTATGTTTACCACCACGATCCAAAGGAATTAAATGACCGGATTGAATTGTTCTTGGTGTATCAATAAGCTGAGAAAATTCAATGGGAATTAATTGTATAGGATCAAGATATATTCCCGGTTTTACGGAATGTTCCAACAGCCAAATAAAGCTATCTTGAATAGAATTATCTTGTAAACTAGGTGATCCATTCATTGATAAAGCTTGTAGAAAATACTTTACTTCAACCAGTGTTGCATCCACTTGTGAAGCATAAAATTTATGTTCTAATGGAAGTTCCCAACGATTTATTCTATTTCCATCTTTTCCATCTTGCGGCCTACCTGGCACACGACTAGATGTAGGTTTCCAAGGTGCAGAACGTCTCCCTGCATCACGAAATTTTGTGATAATAGCACGAATTTTTTTCTCTTCATATCCTGCTGATAATAATAGTGTTTTAAATAAACTAGAAGTTAACTTGATAAGTTGTGTTACTGCCTCTACAGAAATATTATATTCTTGTACAGCTAATTTTTTGATATTTTCAGAAATTGCCTCTACAGGAAAAACATTGTCTTTGACAGATGAATTTTTAATTTCTGCTATGGTTTTGTCTATTAAATCATTCTCATCTCTATCTTCTAATTTTTTAAATATCTGAACTTTTTTATTACTTAAATTCTCATCTTTCTTTTTTGCCATAATTGTTACTCATCTTGAAAGTTAAACAAATCAACATAAGAAACATGGAGAAATTCAGAGAGTTTAAAATAATACCGTAGTTTAAATTGCTGTAACACGAAGTATAACTACGAGTTTTGCCTAGAAAAGTATATATAGTAAAATAGTCAAGAGGTTTACCCTTGACTGACTTTTATTTTTTAAATAATTTGGTCAAACTTTGACTATAAATAAATATATAAAGAATTATTTTACTTACCCCAGTTTCTAGACATCATCTAATAAAACATCATCGCCATTTTCCGCTATTTCTATAAATGCTTTTTCCCAACCTTTTCTTACTTGTTTAACTGGGCGAATAATGAAATGATTTCCTTGAACTTCTATTTCTACTTCTGAGTTAATTACGCTTTGTTATAAAAGTGTTTGAGGAATAAAAACACCTTGCAAATCTCCGATTTTGACAATTTGGACTTTAACAGCTTTGCCCATTGTATATGATTGAGTAAATATATTCACAATTGTATCACAAAAATATTATAATCATGTTATGCTATAAAAGTGTATGGAGAAAAGATCCATGACTACTTTAGTGAAAGAATTATTAAGCACATTTGGTAGTTTACCAGAATCCGAAAGATTAGAAATAGCTGTGGAGATTTTGAAACGAGTTACAAATTTAGACTTTCCACCTTTATCCGATGACGATTTAGTGTGGAATGCTGAAGAAATTTTTTTAGAATTAGATCAACAGGAAACAGACTATGAGTACCCCTAAACGTGGAGAAGTTTGGCTTGTTGATCTGGGTTACACTGCAAAAGTCAGACTAACAATATTTCAAGATTCAAGGAAAAAATATTATGAATGTATCTATTTCTGACCAAATTATTGAACAATTAAAAATAATGTCTCAAGACTTGCAATATCAAGTCCTGGAATTTGCCCGCAGTTTGACAACAAGGGTAGGTATTTTACATTGTCGTCAGGGCAAGACTTGGTAGACAAGGTGGACAAGGTGACAAGGGAGGAAAACAGTACAAAGTCTGTATTCTTAGTCACAAAAATAGTCCGTCAAAAAATCATTGTCCGTATAAAATCTTCCTTGTCCATCCCTTCGACTACGCTCAGGACAAGCCTTCCTTGTCTTCCTGGTCTTGCCTTCACAGATTATATTAAAAACCTACCCCTGTGAGGTGGGGTCATCCCACAAAATCGCATTGCTCCCCAACTGTTAACAGAACTGCGGTTAATCGGAAATGCTTTTCCCAACTAGCTCAGTGGGGGTGATAAATTAGGGGAGTCCAGAGAATAAAGCCCACTGCGTCGTCAGCAAGTGGACTATGATTTTAAGAATATATTTTCAACAATTCTATTTGTAATCGCCAATGGTTCAACAGCCGATGTCGCCAACTCAAGAAACTCAAAACCTAGAAAAACCAGCAGAGAAAATCTATTTACCCCGCACCAGCGAATCAGAAACATTAAAAAAAATTCGCCATACTGCTTCTCACGTCATGGCCATGGCCGTACAAAAGCTGTTTCCCAAGGCGCAAGTTACCATTGGTCCGTGGATTGAAAACGGTTTTTATTATGACTTCGATAACCCCGAACCCTTTAGCGATAAGGATTTAAAAGCCATCCAAAAAGAGATGGTGAAGATTATTAACCGCAAACTCCCAGTTATTCGGGAAGAAGTCAACCGCGAAGAAGCAAAAAAACGAATTGAAGCAATTCAAGAACCGTATAAATTAGAAATTCTCGCAGATATTAAAGAAGAACCCATTACCATTTATCATTTAGGTGATCAATGGTGGGATTTGTGCGCGGGTCCCCACGTCGAAAATACCAAGGAAATTAACCCCAAAGCGATAGAATTAGAAAGCGTAGCCGGTGCTTATTGGCGCGGAGATGAAACTAAAGCCCAGTTACAACGCATTTACGCTACTGCTTGGGAAACTCCCGAACAACTAGCAGAATATAAACGCCGCAAAGAAGAAGCGTTAAGGCGTGACCATCGTAAACTGGGTAAAGAACTCGGTTTGTTTATTTTCGCCGATCCTGTCGGTCCTGGTTTACCCCTTTGGACTCCTAAAGGTACGCTGTTAAGAAGCATTTTAGAAGACTTCCTGAAAAAAGAACAGTTAAAACGGGGTTATTTACCTGTTGTTACTCCTCACATTGCCAGAGTTGATTTATTTAAAACATCGGGACACTGGCAAAAATACAAGGAAGATATGTTTCCGATGATGGCTGAAAATGAGGAAGCTAAAGCCATTGAACAGGGTTTTGTCCTCAAGCCAATGAACTGCCCCTTTCATATCCAAATATACAAGAGTGAATTAAGATCCTATCGGGAATTACCGATGCGGTTGGCGGAATTTGGTACAGTTTACCGCTATGAACAATCGGGAGAACTGGGTGGTTTAACGCGGGTACGTGGTTTTACTGTGGATGATTCCCATTTATTTGTTACTCCTGAACAACTGGATGAGGAATTTTTGAATGTTGTAGATTTGATTTTGACGGTGTTTAGAAGTCTGCAACTGAAGAATTTTAAAGCGAGATTGAGTTTCCGTGATCCAGCCAGTGATAAATATATTGGTGGGGATGAAGTTTGGGATAAAGCGGAAGGTGCGATTCGTCGTGCTGTGCAAGAATTGGGAATGGACTATTTTGAAGGTATTGGGGAAGCTGCTTTCTATGGCCCAAAACTCGATTTTATCTTCAGTGATGCCTTAGATAGAGAATGGCAATTAGGGACGGTGCAGGTAGATTATAATTTACCTGAACGCTTTGATTTAGAATACGTTGCTGAAGATGGTTCGCGTAAACGTCCTGTAATGATTCACCGCGCACCCTTTGGTTCTTTGGAACGGTTGATAGGGATTTTAATTGAAGAATATGCGGGTGATTTTCCTTTATGGTTAGCACCTGTGCAGATTCGACTTTTACCTGTAGGTGAATTGCAAGTTGATTTTACTAAAGAAGTTGCTGCGAAAATGGTAGCTTTAGGAATTAGAGCCGAAGTTGATTTAAGTGGCGATCGCTTGGGTAAATTGATTCGCAATGCGGAAAAAGATAAAATACCAGTAATGGCGGTAGTAGGTGCGAAGGAAGTAGAAAGTAATTCTTTGAGTATTCGTACCCGTGCATCTGGGGAGTTGGGAGCGATATCTGTAGATGAAGTTGTGAATAAAATGCAGGAAGCAATTTCTAATTTTAGCAACTTCTAAAACTTCTAAAAAACCTGGCTGGGATTTACCCAGCCCATCAACAAATTAACTCAAAATGAAACTATGAGTACCACAAAAGAACAAGTACAATCTCTTTTACAGCAACTTCCAGACAATTGCACAATTGAGGATATTCAATATCATTTATATGTAATTGAAAAAGTACGTCGTGGTTTAGAAGTGGCTGATAAAGAGGGGACTATTTCACAAGTAGCAGTAGAAGAACGGTTAAATAAATGGCTTATCAAGTAGTTTGGTCTTCCACTGCAATAGAAGATGTAGAAGCAATTGCTAACTATATATCCCGTGATTCATCTGCTTATGCAGCAGCAGTTGTTCAGAAAATTCTTGATGTTACTCGAAATTTGAATAACTTTCCCTTTTCTGGTCGTATAGTACCAGAATTAAAAGAAGATAATATTAGAGAAAAGTTTGCCTACAACTATCGAATTATTTATCGAATTGAGAATGATACCATAACTATTGCATCTGTAATTCATGGAAAAAGGATATTAGATGTGGAAAATGATTTGCTATAGTCTGAATACTGGGGGGAGAAAATCACCCAATGGATAGAATAGAAACTTATCGAAATGTAATTCGCAATGTCCTTAAATCCTATTTGAATATTTTCTATGCTAACGCTAATATCCGTAACAGAGCAGCATTTGATTCAGAAACAGATCAATATCTAATTATTTCTGAAGGTTGGACAGAAAAACAGCATTTGCATAGTTGTTTAATTCATATTGAAATAATTAACGATAAAGTTTGGATTCAGTGTGATAATACAGAATATGGTGTTGCTAGTGAACTGATTGAATCCGGTATTCCTAAAGAAGAGATTGTTTTAGGATTTCATGAACCTAATGTCAGACAATATACAGGATTTGCAGTAGCTTAAATTCTCAATCCTGTTAATCCTTTAATCCTGGACATCCTGATTCTGACAAAAAAAATTAAGAATATTCCCAAAATTTCTCACTCAAAAGTGCATCAACATTAAGACTAAAATGCCACAAATCAGGAAACTCAATTTGAGAGGTTGTCTTAAAAGTTTTCGGCGAATATAATTCGCTACTACACAAACAAAGTCCACCTGCGTGGACTAACGAAAAATTAAGGATTTGAAACTTGCGTAGGCAGGTTTTGTCTGTGTAGATGTGATTTTTAATCGCCTAAGTTAGACTTTTCAAACATCCTCTGAGGATAATCTTCCCTAACTTCCATTAACGCATCTTCCCAAGCTTGATCCAATACTTCTGTAAAATATTGTTTTAAACTAAGAGATTGTTTCAAAAGTATTCTTAACTGACGACGTTGTTCTCGAATCGTCACTTCCCAACCACGATTATCATATTCACTATTAAGATAAATCCGTTTTAATAAATGTGTCCATAATACAATTAAACGGCTTTCAACTTCAGCCCTATCCCTACCCGCCAAGATTTCCATCTCCTCAATTAAATGTTCCACATCCAACCCATGAAAATCTCGCGCCTTGAGTTTGAGGATGGTATCTTCTAACCATAGATACTGATCTTGATCATAAAGACCTTCCGTTACTAATTTAATCTCTGTCATGGATTTAATAGATTTAATTTAATAGATTTAATTTAATAGCGCGATCGCCACTCATAACATAACTAAATCTTATCACATCAGCTACATATACCCTTACCAATACTAACCATAGGATTTTTCTAGGTATTTATTCTCTCTATATGTAAAGAGGGTAAAAATTTATAAAGAAATTGTTACAAAGTCCAGTACAATGTCATCATTACACAAATAAGTATTTTTCTCTATTGACATGATGGCGGAACAATTTCCTTGGCTGACCGCGATTATTCTCCTCCCTCTCCTTGCATCCTTTCTGATTCCTGTACTACCTGATAAAGACGGTAAACTTGTCCGTTGGTATGCCTTGGGTGTGGGTATCGCTGACTTTGCGTTAATGTGCTATGCTTTCTGGACACATTACAATCCTGCTGATGCGAGTTTCCAACTAATAGAAAATTATGCCTGGATGCCTACCCTGGGACTAAACTGGTCTGTGGCAGTGGATGGTATTTCTGCGCCTTTGGTACTTTTAGCAGGTTTTGTCACCACCCTTTCTATATTTTCAGCTTGGCAAGTTGACCGCAGACCACGCCTATTTTACTTTTTAATGTTGGTGCTATATTCGGCACAAATAGGGGTGTTTGTTGCCAAAGACCTGATGTTATTTTTCATTATGTGGGAAGTAGAACTTCTCCCCGTATATCTGTTAGTTTCCATTTGGGGTGGTCAAAAACGACGCTACGCCGCAACCAAATTTATACTATATACCGCAGCAGCTTCTATATTTATCTTAGTAGCCGCCCTCGCAATGGGTTTACAAGGCGACGGTACTCTGAGTTTTGATATCAGTGACTTAGCTACTAAAAGTTATCCTCTCGGTTTACAATTACTGCTTTATGCAGGTTTGTTTGTTGCCTTTGGGGTGAAGTTGGCAATTTTCCCCTTACATACCTGGTTGCCCGATGCCCACGGTGAAGCATCTTCCCCTGTATCTATGATTTTGGCAGGTGTGTTACTAAAAATGGGCGGTTATGGTTTAATTCGCCTGAATATGCAGCTTTTACCCGATGCCCATATTTACTTTGCACCAGTTTTAGCTATTCTCGGTGTGGTCAATATTATCTATGGTGCGTTAAACTCCTTTGCCCAAACTAACATGAAACGGCGTTTAGCCTTTTCTTCTATCTCTCACATGGGTTTTGTACTGCTAGGTTTAGCTTCCTTCACCGATTTAGGGATGAATGGGGCTATGTTGCAAATGATATCACATGGTTTAATCGCCTCCGTGTTATTCTTCCTGGCAGGTGTCACCTACGACCGCACCCATACAATGGTGATGAAGGATATGGGTGGTATTGGACAAGCGATGCCTGTGGTGTTTGCGTTGTTTACTATAGGTGCAATGGCATCTCTGGCTTTACCCGGTATGAGTGGTTTTGTTGGTGAACTCTCGGTGTTTGTGGGTGTAACAACCAGTGATGTTTATAGTTCCACTTTCTGCACAGTGACAGTTTTCCTCGCCGCTGTGGGTGTTATCCTCACACCTATTTATCTACTTTCTATGCTGCGTCAGGTATTTTATGGTAAGGATGCAGCATTGATTTGTGATATCAATAATGGAGGTTCGGAAAACCTGGAAGATGAAGGTACTGCTTGTTTTGGTACTGATTGTTTATTACCAGGTCAATCACTTTACACTGATGCTAGACCCCGTGAAGTGTTTATTGCAGCTTGTTTTCTAGTTTTAATTATCGGTATTGGTTTCTATCCTAAAGTGGCGATGCAGATGTATGACGCTACAACTGTGGCTATTAATGCCCAGGTACGTCAATCTTACACTGTGATTTCTGAAACTAAGCCTGGTATTTATGCTGGGTTTGCCAGTCCAAAAATTGCTGATGTTGAGGTTAAGTCTGTTTTGGCGACTGTTGAATAAACCTAATCTTGGGAACGAAATTAAGTTTTTTATTGTTTACTCAACAAAATAGAAAATTTTTGATCATAAATTAATCCCACTACTTTTACTATATTGGTAGTGGGTATTTTTTATAGTGAAGCATTAAATTTAAGTGAAATTAGCTAACTCATCTGATCTTGAGATATCAGATATAATCTGAACTTGAGGTTATCAAGTCAGTAGCTAGTTGCAATTAAATATAAGATGTGAGATGGGCCAGACAGACCGTCAACAGGCTAGAAGCCTGTTCCACTATCTAACAGTTAATTAAGCCTACTTACTTATTTCTATTGAGAGTGGGACAAAATTTGTAATCGGCGATCGCTCTCTTGATATCTAGTCAAAAACATTGATAAAAGAAAGAGTAATCTTAAATTTGATTACCCCTTTTTTTATATCAATTTTGATATCTAGGAAAGCAATTTGTGAGTGTTTTTCTGTGAAATGTGGGTTACGAATTAACTGCCGCCACCACCACTACTTTCACTAATTACTGGAATTACTTCTTCATACTCGTTATGGTATGAGCAGTTTGTACAGTGGTGGGTTACTCTTTTCCTTCCTGTACTGCTAGTCGTTGCAGCAACTAATATTGTAGAATTCCTGTTTAGCGTAAATTTTTCACATTCAGGACATTTTCGATTATTGATTGCTGAAAAGAGGTGTTTGTGCGGCAGCATGATTGAGAGAAAGTGCAATAGTGAAAAATAGAGCAACGCAAAATAGAGACAATCTTCGGATAAGTTTAGTCCACATCATTTAACCTATTGAATGTAGTTCAAGAATTATTTATGAAGCGGAAATTTCACAAATCTCCGCACAATAATTAAAAGCTTCTCTATTACTCAAAGTCATAGTATTGAGAGCCAGAAATCAGTTGAACTTGACGCTAACGATGATATCATTGAAATCTTTATCACCACCATTGGGCAAGTCCTCAAATCCGAAGACATTGTTGCCTAACATCCGCACATGGTCTACATTGTCCGAATTTGCACCAATATACGGGAAGTAAATGGCGGGGTTATTATTGGGGTTGCTATCAAGAAGTTGGTCTGGTGTGCCATTGACAATGAGAAACGGCGCAAATATTGAGCCACCCTCAAACTGACCCGTAAAGCTTGCTTGACCTTGATTGCCCACACTCAGGTTAATACCACCGACACGGTTCTTTACCGCAGCTTCTCCATAACCTGTTTGTCCGGGTAGCAAATCCCCCATACCATCGCCATTGGTATCAATGCTGCCGTTGGCATCTGCCACACGGAAGAACCCAACAAAGTTGTTATATGCTGCCTCACGGTTAACCGTAAATGTTGCCGTTTGCGTATCTGTTAGCCCACGTAAGTCAAGTACCTCACCTTCCTGCTGGTCTTGTAGATTAGTACCTATAGGTTTATCAGCTTCTGTTCCTAGTTGCATTTGCACCACTGCATCATTGAACTGACCACTCCCAGGACTATCCTCAAAACGCAGGTCAAAGGTGCTGTTACCTACGTCAGAAACTTGCAAGGAGGCAGGAGAGGATAGCAACAATTGTGACAGTGGTACTGTACCATTCCTTAAACCATCGAGAGTGCCGTTTTGTACTAATAGGAGGCGGAAGCGAATACCAGCATCGAGGTCTAGAGTCCGGGTGAGGTTAGTATCAAATCCGTTGGGCGAATTTCCTAAAGTTGAGAAAATACTGCGAGAACGTGACAGCACCGCTTGAGTGTAATTAGAATCGTTGGGCGCAATACCGTCTATAGTTCCTTGATCATCGTCTACAGTAAATAGTCCAATTTCGTTGACAACACTAGGACTAGCACTTTTGAGGAGAAACTGTATAGGGGTTGCAGCACCGTTAAGATTGAATACGCTGTCAGTATTATTAGGTATTAGAGTGATTTGTGTTTCCCCTACTTCATCCCCAAGCTTGACAATAAAGGCATCTATGCTGCCAGCACTGGTGAGGCTGGTATTACCAAAGGTAGCAGTATCCGAGAAGCCTCCTGTAGCGTAGATGTTACCCTTAGCGTCAGAGGTTATATCTAAACCCCTGTCTGCTAAAGTGCCACCAAAGTTCTGTGCCGATAGGAATTTGCCGTTACTGTCAAGTTTGGCAACGAAGGCATCACTATCACCTGCACTTGTAAGGGTGATGTTACCAAAAGTGGCTGTATCTGAAAAATATCCTGTGACGTAGATATTACCTGAACTATCGACAGTGATGCCGTTAGCTTTACAGAAAATACTGTCGAATTTTTGCGCCCAGAGGAATTTGCCACTGCTATCAAGCTTGGTGATGAACGCATTATCATTTCCCGTACTGGTCAGGGTAATATTGCCAAAAGTGGCAATACCATTGAAACTTCCCGTGATGTAGGTGTTACCAGAACTATCGACAGTAATGCCGTGAGCAGAGTCATAGGATGTACCACCCAATTTCTTTGCCCAGAGGAATTTGCCACTACTATCGAGCTTGGTTATGAATCCATCACTACCACCTGCACTGGTAAGGGTAATGTCTCCGAAAGTAGCAGTATCTGAAAAATATCCTGTGATGTAACTATTACCTGCTCCATCGCTGGCAATACCTTCGCCATAGTCATAGGATGTACCCCCAAATTTCTGCGCCCAGAGGAATTTGCCACTACTATCAAGCTTGGTGATGAAAGCATCATCACTACCTGCACTGGTAAGAGCAATATCGCCAAAGGTAGCGGTATCAGAGAAACTGCCTGTGACGTAGGAGTTACCGGAACTATCGACGCTAATGCCCATAGCTATGTCATAGGATGCGCCGCCAAATTTTTGCGCCCAGAGGAAGTTACCACTGCTATCGAGTTTGGTGATAAAGGCATCACCCAGACCTGTACTGGTAAGGGTGATATTACCAAAGGTGGCAGGATCGAAGAAAAAACCTGTGGCGTAAGTGTTACCTAAATTATCGACTGTAATGCCGCTAGATGTATTGTATGAACTACCGCCCAATTTTTGCGCCCACAGGACGTTACCACTTTTGTCAAGCTTGGCGATGAAAGAATCATTACCTCCCGTACTGGTAAGGGTGGTGTTGCCAAAGGTAACCGTATCTGAAAAGTCTCCCATTACGTAGGTGTTACCTGAAGCGTCGGCAGTGATACCCCAGCCAGCGTCAAACGCAGTGCCGCCAAATTGTTGCGTCCACAGGACGTTGTTAATGTTGCTCATGATAGATATGTATCAGTTGCTAGTAAATTTCTTTTGCCGTTAATTTTTCGGATCAAAGTTTAGTTTGTGGAGTTTCTGCTTGACGACCAGTGATTTTTTCTAACTGCGATCGCATTTCTCTACCAGTTTCTCGCTCGATAAATACCCTTAAGGAGTTCACACTTTTTTCCTGGCTGGTGTCTTGGGGAGTAGTTGATGTATAATCAAACTCAATTTCTGATACCTTTTTGTTGGGAGTGAGTAGCAAACCAGCAACTCCAAATAGGATCGTGTTGACTATCTTCGCGCCTGTGTTGCCTTTTTCATCTTCACGATATTGAATTCTACCCACGCTAGTCGGGGTAATCTGTACGGTACGAGTAGATTTTTTATCGTTAATAATTTCCAGTTCTTTGCCAGTTTCTTGGTAAATGGTAATGCCTGTACCATTGACAGTAATCTTACAAAGTCCTCGGCTTTCTACCTCATTATTTTTAAATATGCAATCACCTATTTTGCCGGCTCGATCATCCAAGGCTATAGGCGTTTCATAACCTTGACATTGGGAATTGAGGGGAAAGCGAGAACATAGCTGGTATAGCTTTCTTGCATCCAACCCATGAGCAGTGGGTATAAATACTGCCTCAACTAGCAGCAAGGGAATAAATACAATCCCTAAGAATTTACTTTTTTGCATAATTTTTCTGTGTTCTATTTGGAATTGTTTACAATCTGTCTTTGCTACCCAGATTTTTTTCTTCGGTGTCTGCAATATTGAGAATTTCTATGATGTCTTTACGCGCCAAATCCGGATCTTTGTTTAGAGGTATAATCTTGTAGTAAAAAGTGGCATACATTCCTTCTTTAGAAACTGTATCCCAACCGCTTGATATGTCATTAACTTTGCTTTGCAATTGCTTGGTTTTTTCCGCATCTGGAGGTGTTTTAGCGATTCGAGAAAAAGAAATTACGAGAATAAAATCATTGTTAGAGTGTTCCAACTTCTGGCACGATAAATCCATTTTGAGTCCGATTACCGTCAACTCCAGCTAATATTGCAATAGTCCCATCTTTTTGGACTTCATAATTCATCCCTAAGCGATCCAAGAAGGCTGTAACCGGGGAAGGTTTGGTTTGAGCAAATGCCTGAGTTGATAACGAACCCATAATTGTAACCGTAGCAACAGCGGTTGAGATAAAGTGCTTCATGGTCTTTTCCGTCGTCTTTGAGGAATATACTTAATATCACTGATGTCTATTAACTATTTCTAGTTCAGTTTCGGTTCACTATAATACTGATCTAAAATTGAGCTTGACAGATTTAGCACAAGCCCCTAATAATCTCTCATGCCTAGTCTCAAACTCTCAGTTACCGGACTGCACATCATCAAACAAGCTCGGAAAGAAAAGGATGGACGATTGATAATCCTTGTTGGTTAGAAACTGCGAGTCAAATTCTCGAACCCGGACGGAACTGGGAAAATGCGGAAGTTTTTGCAAATGGTGTATCTTTACCCACCTGGAAACATTTTCTGAAAGGTGATGCCATTGATGCCTCAGTATTCAAAGCGTTTTGTCAAATTTTGGGGCTAAATTGGCAAGGCTTACTGGCACGTTCTGTGGATTTTTCTGGATCTAGTACATCCCAAATTCCTAATATTCCCTTGTTCTTTGGCTATCCATTATAAACATCTTTCTTAACAATCTTAAAACCTATACTTGGTAAAGGTTTCAAGACTTTTGAATTTACCTGATCTTGACAAAATGCACCTCATCTTTATTGATAAAAACCTCATTTTATTGAGAATCAGCAACGGAGGATTAAGGGTTGGGGGTCTGCAAGCGATCGCTCTCATGAATGTTAAGAAAGATGTGGGTAATGGATAGCTTTTTAAGGGGGATTTAGGGGAATCTACAAGTGTTTTATGCAAAACGACAAAGTTTTCAGACATCCGGTGAGTTTGTGTTTAGCCCAAGCAATCGCTGTCTAAAATGTCAGTTTTAGTGTTAAATTATTCCTTTCCATGAGATGCTATTTTATTGATTAATAAATATCGGCAAATGTCTACTATTTCTACTGTTACTGTTAAGGTCCCTGCTACTACTGCTAATTTAGGTCCTGGTTTTGACTGCATCGGTGCGGCTTTGCAACTGCACAATGAATTTAAGTTTACTCACAATGATGGCGGTTTGGTGATTCAGGTTTCTGGGACGGAAGCCGATAAGGTGCAAACTGATGAAAGTAATCTGCTTTATCAGGCTTTTGTCAAGTTATATGAATATATCCAGGAAACACCGCCTTCTGTGAAAATTGAAATTAAGTTGGGTGTACCCTTAGCCAGAGGTTTGGGAAGTTCTGCTACTGCTATTGTGGGTGGTTTGGTTGCTGGTAATGCGTTAGCGGGTTCGCCGTTGTCTGATATGCAGGTAATGGAATTGGCGATCGCAATGGAAGGACATCCTGATAATGTTGTTCCTGCTTTTTTGGGTGGATGTCGTTTAGCGGCCACTGGTTTGAATGGTTGGAAAATTTGTGATCTGACTTGGCACAAAGATATTATACCTGTGGTGGCAATTCCTGATTTTGAGTTATCAACTTCGGAAGCCCGTAAGGTTTTACCTACGGAAATAAGTCGGGCTGATGCGATTTTTAATGCTGCTCATTTGGGTTTGTTGTTGCGGGCTTTGGCAACGAGTAGGGAAGAATGGCTAAAAGCTGCTTTGCAAGATAAATTACATCAACCCTATCGTAAGGCTTTGATTCCTGGTTATGATGATGTAGAAACTTCTGCTTTAGCTGCTGGTGCTTATGGGATGGTTATTAGTGGTGCAGGACCTACGCTTTTAGCTTTGACTGATAATTTACATACACAAGCTGTAGTAACTGCGATGGCTAATGCTTGGAAGCAAGAGGGAATTACTTCTCATGTGCGATCGCTCCCCATTGATGTGCAAGGGGCAGTTATTTTGTAAGCGGTGATTTTTTGACACTCTGCGTCCTAAAGGATCGCAGATTCTTAGTTCAACGAGTCCACTTAGATTAGATCCCTTGCGGTGTCTAACAAGCGAGGTGGTTCTCTCCCTAGCCTGTATTTTTCATTTTCTTAAATAAAGATTCATATTGCTGTGTTGCTGCTGCTGATAATGGGATAATAAATTCGCTTTTCTCCAACAATTCCTGATTAGTTAATAATAGGTTTTGTAATGGTTGGGAAATATCAGAGGCAGCAATATTTGTGGTAATAGGCGTGTTGGTTTTAGTCAATATAGTAATTTCCTTAGCTATATTTGGTTGCCAACAAAAATTAATCCATTCGGATGATAAATTGCTTTGCTCAACTCCTGCTGGTTTTACCCATAAGTCTGCCCAAATTGCTGTTCCTGATTGGGGAATTATAGCATTAAGTTTAGGATAACGACTGAGTACAGGTATAACATCATTTGACCAACCCACAGCTAACCAAGTATCTCCCATAATTAGCGGTTCTAGGTATGTAGTGGAATCATAGAATTTAACTTGTTGATTTAATGTTTTTAATTCTGTTTCTAAATCGGAAATTTCTGCAAGATTTTCTGTATTATAGGATTTTCCGAGTTTCTTTAAAACTAACCCAATTACTTCTCTAGGATGGTTGAGTAGGGAAATGCGCGATCGCAACTCACTGCGCCATAAATCACTCCAATCTTGTGGTTGCCAATCAAATTGTTGCAACTTTTCCCGATTATAAACAATTACTGTATTACCCCAGCGATAAGGTGCAGCCCAAACCTTACCTTGTGGATCTATATTTCCTTGATCATCCCTTTTTACCGGTTGTTGCCATTTTGGATTTAAAGTTGACCATTGTTTAATTTTTTCTGTTTCCAATGGTTGAATTAATTTCTGTTCAATAGCTGCTTTTAGCCAATAATCTCCTAATGTTACTAAGTCAGATTTAGTAACTTTTTGATTTTGCCTAAATGGAATCAAACGACTCCATCCTTCTTTGTTATTAGCGTCTGGTTGTTGCCAAGTTTGTAACTGTTTAAATAAATCATAAATTTGATTAACAGGGACAAACTTGAAATTTACCTCTGACTGTACAGTTTTGCGAAATTGATTAACAACGTGTCCAGGTATAGAACCTTTTAAAACCTGTACTTTGAACTGTGACTCATTTTCGCGGTTACACCCAATTAACATTTGGGAAACTATCATACCGCTTGTACCTAGTAAAAAAAACCGTCGATCCATTTATTTTCAACTTTAGGGCTATCAACATAATCTTAACCATAGGAGCAAAATTTGCTAAGAAAATAACAATATCTCACTCCTGTATCTTTAGAAACCGATGATAACAAATTGTAACTGATTATTAGCAGGACTTACGCAAAATAGAACGAAAGTAGGGGTAATTCATGAATTACCCCTAGACAAGAATCAGCTTTTTAGTACAATCTTGCGTATAGCAATATTCACATCTTGTAACTTTCCCATCAGTGTTGGTGAGCAATGCCCCCTAATACTTCAATTTATTAATAAATATTTGAGTGATATGGATAGATTTTATTGATGTACATATATAATTAATAATCTCTTTCACAACCTACCAAGAAAAATATCAAAGATTAAATAAATCATAAGTATTTTTAACATTGCCAGTAAATTGAATAACATAGAAACACTATTTGGGAATAAAGGTATTAAATGGACTCACTGCAAACACAGATACTGACTTTGAGCCAGAAAGTAGATGCTCTATACCAGGTGATTGAAAACCTTGACAGGAAACTGTCTCAGGGTTTGACTGATTGCTTTTTAGAGCAAAAACAGCCAAAAGATAATTATCTAGAAAATCATGAAGTTGAAATGTTCAACTTCAAACCACAGATTACTTTCAATTCTAATTTGGAACATAAGGATGTGTTAATAGATGGCATTTATCCAGATATGAATATGCAAGCTGGAGATAGGCAAATAACACCAGAAATTCAAATCCAACGACTAACAGCACAATTAACAGCGGCATATAATCGTATTGCTGCTTTAGAAGAACAATTAATGCGACAACGAATTTATTAATTGTGTCATTTGGGCTTCAATGGCTGTTAAAAGTTGTTCTTGCAACCAATTTTGACTGAGATAGGCCGCTAGACACGCTGCTCCAGCACCAACACCTTCTTTGACAAAACCCTGCTCATAAGCTTGGAGTTGGGGATAACGAGAATTAGCAAAACTTAATTGTGTAGCTAGTAGGGGAGGAGTGATTTTACCCCAACTAAAGTTGTTTTTACCCAAGCTGAGGGCTAAGTCAACTGTAGCCCCGGTAGTGTCTTCTGCTACCCAACGGGTTGTACCGACGATAATAGCTTCTGGTTGCCAAGATAAAGAGTAAGCTTGAGCGATCGCTTGCACTAAAGCATAAACAGCCAGCATTTGTGTACCACCAGCCAGCAAAACCCCACAACGCCGACTAGCAGCGATCGCCATCCCAGCTACCACTACTTGCATGGGATCACCTACTGCTGCTACAAGTTCCAGAGGATCTGTAAAATTGTGTCGGTTTTCCAAACCTGCTTGTACTACAGCCCACTTTTGTGCATGATTACAAACAGGATGACTACTATTAACTTTTCCAGCCGCATCAATACCTAAACCAGTTAAAATTGCCAAAGCAGTTGTAGTACCACCCACAACACACTCACTTAAAATTAGATATCCCTGAGAGTGTTTAGCACCGAGTTGATCACCCCAAAGTAAACCTTGTTCCAGCAAATGTTTAACTGTGGCTATTTCCATAGCTGCACCTGTGCTTAAACACCTAGCAGTCGTGCCTCCCAAATCAATTAATGGTACAGCCGGAATCAAAGGTAAACCCGCATTAAACAAATAAACTGGTATTTTTAGTTCTTCCACCACAGCACGAGAAATTAGCACCGGGGAAGCGCCAGCAGTCAAAGGTGGTAAGGGATATTGAGGCTGATGTGCTGCACCATAATACAAAAATTCCGCATCAGCACAAGCAGTATATTTTCTATCCTCTGGAGTCAAACCAGCAGCAGAAATACCAGGAATCAAACAAGTTTCTGTAAAACCTAAAACACAGGCAAAAATAGGTAAACTACCATAATAACGTTTGAGCCATGCTTCACCCTGTTCAATTTGGGTATAAATTTTAATCATTCTTATTAGTCATAGGGAATAGGGAATAGGGAACAGGGAAGAGACAGGAGTTTATGAATTATCAATTATCAATTATCAATTATCAATTATTAATTAACCTTCATAATCCAACAAGATTTGTACCCAACGTGGGGGACGGGGGATAGGATTTCCCAGACGATCCAAAAGTAACCATGCTGCCAGATGTACCACAAACAAATAAATCAAGTTGTTGAATGCAATCAAAAGCATCCCCCCCACCTGAACAACAAACACATTGGGAGTGGCTAATATTTGCAGTTTCAGGAATATCCATTCAATAATTTCTGTCACCTGGTTAATCACATAAACCCACAAATCTTCACCAGATAAAACCGACAGTAACCACAGACGGAAAAACACACCCAAAGTACCCAGGAGCATACCTAAAGTAATTGACACAATCCAAGGTACACGACGATGCCAAGTTGCCCCTAAAAGTACACCCATCAAACCAAAAGGCATCACGAATAACATACTGCGAACAGGTCCCATCAGCACCGCCAACAGTAAACCAGATGTTACCGCAGCCATCCAGGCAGCACGTTTACCCCAGCGCAAATAAACTAAAGCAATGGGTAAAGGGAAAAACATCCGTAAAACCGGACCAAAAGGAAAATAAAAATTAATAAACCAAATTAAACTAGCTGTACTGGCTAAAAATGCCGTTTCCACCATCCTCAAAGGAGCATCAACTTTAAGTTGGGGACGCTTTAAGTGTTGGTGTATATCTGGCTGATTACCAGGCTTTGATGATTCAGGTGATGAATCTTCTCCCGGTTCATCTGGCATAGAATCTAAAATACTCATATCATGTTTGTTTTAACACCTATCATATCTGTTTTGCTTGGTGATTGGTGATTGGTGATTGGTGATTGGGAATAATATTACCCATTCCCCATTCCCCATTCCCCATTCCCCATTCCCTATTCCCTATTCCCTATTAAATGATCATTTTTTCCAAAGCTACTAGATCGGGGATACACATTACATCTTGTTCCCGGATAATCAAGCCTTTTTTTTCTAACCTTGTCAGTACGCGTGTAACTGTTTCCCGTGCCAGTCCACTCAAACTGCTCAATTCTCGATGGGGTAAATTAGGAATTTCTGTACCTGTTTCTCCTATCTTACCCTGTCCCTCTGCTAAAAATAGCAAAGTATCTGCTACCCGTGATTGACTATCTGATTCTCGCAGACGCAAACGACGATTTACTTGTCTTAATCGTCGCGCCATTAATTGGGATAATCTCATTCCCGCTAAAGGTTCTGTTTGCAACAATTTGACAAAATCTTGAGCAGGCATACTGCCTATCATGGTTGGGGTAAGAGTTATGACATCAGTGGAACGGGGAACTTCATCTAGTGCCGCCATTTCTCCAAATAATTCCCCATGCCCAATAATGTTTAGTGTTACCTCTTTTCCTTCTAAATTGTATGTACGGATTTTTACCCATCCCTCTAAAATAAAATATACTGAACCACCCCAGTCATTTTCTAGCAGGATCACTTGGTTGGCTGGGTGGGTACGGGTAACAAGATTGGTGAGGGCTGTTTCTACAATAGATTCAGGCAACCCTTGAAAAAAGGGTGCTGAAGTGATCAAGTTTTGAGCGGATGTCTGCAAGCTATATCGGTCTTCCATTAGGACATATTTATTTAAGCTGCTATGAACAGAACAAGTAAGATCGGTGTTTTTAGCCTTACCTATCAAATTATTACAGCCGCTTTCAAAGAGGAGACTAAACTATGTTACACAAGAAAACGACAAATAATTTTTTCTCAACAATTTTTACTTTCCCTTAGTATTTGCTGATTAAATACACCAGGCTTAACCCCCCTGTCACCAATACCACGAATTTGATTTTACCTTAACCTAACGCAAAATTTGGCAAACTACCTAAAAACAAAGCTAATCATCTAGATCAAGTTGCATCTCTGAGTGATTCATAACATAATTGCCGTCAGAAGTACGAGCAATAAATTTGGTTACTCAGTGCTTTTGTAAACTTAATTACCATAAACATCACAGTACATTTCTAGCTAAGGTAATTTAACGTGACTTCCCGTAAAGATGAAATTCACAAACTGATTGCAGATATTGACAACTTGCTTGCCAATAGTGGTAATCCCCTATCAAAACTGCTGTCTGGTCAGGGACAAGAAGAGAGAGATGTTTTACAGCGAGTGCGTGAGTTTCTTGTCAAACTCAATGAAAGTGAGACACCAGAAGAAACTCCTGTGGAGCAATCACAGACACAACCACTGTCATCTTTGTTGGCGCGATATGTGGAGCAGGAGCATAACCAAGCTGGATCAAAGTCTTATCAATCCCAACAGCCACAGGCTAATTTTACCGCAGAACAATTAAAAGATGAAATTTCGGTTGTGCTTCAACCTTTGCAGGCAGAATTATCAAGTCTGTTGCAAGAAAGAGCTTCTCTTGTCCAGGAAATTAGACAGCTAGAGCAAAAGCGACTGCAAAACTATTCCTTAACACAGCAGTTAGCCACCCAAGAGCAGATAATTAGCGAATTTTTACAAGTGCTAATCAGTCGTTTAGTGCCAAATTTAATTCCATATTTAACAAGAAATGCAGCTAATTCTTCTAGTTTGACTACAGGTGAAACTAAGCAAGAAGTCAGCAACTCTGCTATTCAACCTGTTGTGGAATCCGTCGAAGGGTTAGAAAGGTTAGCTAGTTTGGCGAAGGAGTTGGATCAACGTTTACTATCACTAGATGGAACTGTTAACGTTATCTTTGAGGCATTAGAGCGTAACATTAACACTTATTATCAGTCTTTATCCCAAGCACTGGCAAGAATGCACAGTCAGGGGTTGCAAGGTGAACAGTTGATGGCAAATTTTCTGAATAATTTGCATCAGACTTTACAAATACAATCTCCAGATGCTCCACCTTTAACCTTTGGATTAGATTCTGCAACAGAAGTACAACCTGTTTCTTCTGTTGCTGAGGAATTAATTCAGGATACTGTGACTGCGGACACTCAAGAACCTGAGATTGTGGAAAATCTGGAAGCAGTGCTTTCACAACTGACTGCACAACCAGCACCAGTTTCAGCAGTTGATAGTTTTATTAGGTCTAATATTAGTTCTGATGAAACTCCATCAGAGAATGGGGAGGAATTAATTCAGGATACTGTGACTGCGGACACTCAAGAACCTGAGATTGTGGAGAATTTGGAAGCAGTGCTTTCACAATTGACTGCACAACCAGCACCAGTTTCAGCAGTTGATAGTTTTATTAGTTCTAATATTAGTTCTGATGAAACTCCATCAGAGAATGGGGAGGAATTAATTCAGGATACTGTGACTGCGGACATTCAAGAACCTGAGATTGTGGAGAATTTGGAGGCAGTGCTGTTACAACTGAGGTCAGATGAGATTTCAAGTTCAGTTGCTGCTTCTTTTACCACCCCTGATGAAACTCAGTCAGAGAGTATTGATGAAGTAGATGAACTTTATGCGAGTTTGTTTGGTGGTGCAGATAGGATTAAATCAACAGAATCGACTACAGAATCTACTGCTGTGCCAGTGGTGACAAGTGAGGTAGATAACACTGCTGAGATTAGTGAAAGTATGTCAGCATCACTAATTATTCCAGAAGCACAAGAAGAAGCACAAGAGCTTAATGTGCAGGTGTCGTCAGAGAGTGTAGAGCAAGAGGATTTAAATATTTTTGAGCAGAGTAACAATTTTCCACCTGAAAATGCGGCTATGGTTGTAGAAACCACAGAGCCAGCATCATCTGATTTATGGGAAAAATCCTTGTTGCCAGAGGATACGCAATCACAAGCTGAATTTGCCAGCACTCCTACATTACTGAACTTTCATCCAGATAGTAGTGATACAATCACAGTCCTGACGGACTTGTTAGTTGATGTCTTCGGTGAAGAACAAGTTACAGAAGCTTTAGCTGTTGATGATCATCCAGACACGACAGAACTAGAGACTCCCATAGTTAGCTCTGCTGTAGAGGAATCGACAGAGACACAAAATTTAGCATCTGCTTACATTCTGGCTTCACCACAGGAAAATTTACTATCTATAGATAACACGGATACAGAGACGCAAGGTATACCGAATATTGTTTTAGATGAAGCGCAGTTGCAACAATTGGATCGAGATTTAACCAATTTTGATTGGCGGTTAAATTCTGAATCGCAACAGACAACGAATGTAGAAAGTTTGCAGGATTCGGTATCTGAAGGTCAGAATATTCTCCGGGATATCCTGGATACAGGAATGCAGTTGATGGAATCTCCTAGCAGCACAGCAACAGAAAATATCCCATTAGCTGCTGTTTCTAATGTGAATAGTCCGCAAAGTCCGCAAACTGAAAAAAAAAAGGAAGTCACAAATTCTTCACCAGAAGTTGCTTTGCTTGGCGATAACAAGTTAAGTGATAATTCTGTGTTGAGAGTCAACGACCCAAACTTTGTTTGGTATTTAGGAATTGATTTGGGTACAACTGGGATTTCCGCGGCGTTGTTGAATCGTTCGCAGTTGGTTGTGTATCCGATCTACTGGTCAACAGAAAATCCATTAGGTAATACTGCTTTTGAGCAATCTTTTCGTTTACCGGCAGAAGTTTATTTACCTACGGCTTCCATACCTCATTCAGACGCAGAAAGCAGAGAAAGTAGAGAAAATAGAGAAAATAGAGAAAATAGAGAGCAGACAACACCTGCGGCAGTGGCACAGGATCAAACTCACTCCACAACAGCACCGAAACAAAATCTTTACTCTGCTCATTTAAAGCCTTTTTTAGACATAGGGATTCCCTATAGAACTACGCAGCAAAAATGGGAACCTGTATTGCAGTTAAATGAATTTTCCGCAGGTCCTTTGATTTGGGTGGTGCGATCGCTCTCGAAGTTACTGTTAACTCTCAAGTCGGATCAAACTAGTACAACTCCGGCTTTAATTGCTCATGCTGTGGGCATAGATCCTCAAGTTTTCTCTGCGATTATGAATAATATTACCGGTGTTGTTTGTAGTTGTCCTTCTAGTTGGTCTGAACAATATCGTTTTAATGTGCGGGAAGCAATACTGGCTAGTCAGCTTGTTTCCCATCCCCAAGAGATATTTTTTGTGGAGGAGGCGATCGCTAGTTTGCTGCCAGAACTTAATCCTAGCAATTCTCCTTCAGTACAGTTGCATGACAATCAAGGTTTGCGTCCTTTAAAAACCAGTGAAAATTTCCATGGGGGTACAACCCTGGCTCTAAATATTGGTGCTACTGCTACAGAGATGGCATTGGTTGATTTACCGGCAGATTTGAGCCAATTAACATACAGAGATTTTATGCTTCACAGTTTTGCCTATGCTGGTAAGGCTATGGAGCAGGATATTATTTGTCAGTTGCTACTACCACCAAAATCTCGCCAACCCCGTGGGAGGTCAAAAGCTAACAGTAGCATTTCTAGTAGTAATCCTTGGCATTGGCAACCCTCAATTCCTGGTTTAGACCAGATACAATGGTCTAGTTTGAGTTTGGAAGCGTTAGAACTACCACGAGTTGGAGAACCGGATCTACTTTCCCGCATCCGCTTCCAGCAAAAGTTAGAAAGTTCTTTGTTGGGACAAGGATTGTTAGATGCTGCTCTGGCTCTGAAGCTGATTTTGCAACATCAAGAATCTTTCACTCTGGAGTTAGCAGATCAGTGCTGGATATTGCAGCGACGAGATTTGGAAACTCAGGTTTTTGTCCCCTACATACGTCGTCTCAACCGGGAACTGAATAAATTATTAGTAGCTCGTGGTATTCCTACGGAAGCTGTTGATCAGACAATTATTTCTGGTGGGGTGGCTGCTATTGCTACAGTCAACCGTTGGTTAAGACAAAAACTTCCCAATGCCAAAATTATTCAGGATTTATATCTGGGTGAAAATGGCGCTCCTAAATGTAGTCGGGTGGCTTATGGGTTGGCTACCTTACCTCTACATCCCCAGGTTTTAGAAGTACCTAAACAACAGTATACAGATTACTTCTTGTTTTCGGAATTGCTGAAAATTTTACCGCATAGCTCAGGTGGTGAAACTATGCGTTCTCTATCTTTTGGTGAAATTCTGCAATTGTTTGAGAATCGTGGCATCAATACCCGCATTTGTCAACAGCGTTTGCTGGCTTTTTTGGAAGGTGAACTACCTGCTGGTTTAATACCTACTGCTGCTGAAATCTTACCAGAACCAGATGATAAACTTCTTTCAGGGCAAACATCTTTAAATTCTCTGTGGTTAGCAAAAACTTCTCAGGAAAATCCTGATTATCAGGCGATCGCCTCTGCACCATTGTTTCAAAAACAAGGAAATCTCACATATCGTCCCAATTCTCAACAACTTCTATTGTTGCGTCGTTATCTGGATGCTATCAAAGCTAGTTCTTTACAATCACTAGAAGAACCTTTAGCGGTTAACTTGATCTCAACTGTTAGCCAATAAATAGGGGTTGCTGAGAAAGTCTTTTCGTGGAGAAAGGGAACAGGGAGGAAAATTTTAGATTTTAGATTTTAGATTTTAGATTTTAGATTGGAGATAACAAAAACAATCCAAAATCCTTGCATCCAAAATCCAAAATTAATAACTCCTGACTCCTGTAAGGGCGTTCGCGAAGCGTGCTGGAAGCATCAGCATTCGGGCGATAAATTATCAATTTTGATCACAGGTTATTTTCCTGTAAGGGCGAAGCATTCGGGCGATAAATTATCAATTTTGATCACAGGTTATTTTCCTGTAAGGGCGAAGCATTCGGGCGATAAATTATCAATTTTGATCACAGGTTATTTTCCGAATGCTTCGCCCCTACTTCGCCCCTACTTCGCCCCTACTTCGCCCCTACGACTCCTGAATTTTTACACTTTGACTTTTGAATTGCAATTATCTAGGACTTACGCAAGATATGACTAAAAACCTTATTCTTGCGTAGGGGTAATTCATGAATTACCCCTACTTTCGTTCCCTTTTGCGTAAGTCCTGTTATCCTTTAACACCGCTACCTGTATCTGTGGGGACAATAAACCTTTGTAAAAAGAGAAATAACAGCAAAACTGGAGCAATTGAAATTACAGATCCAGCTGCTACTAATCGCCAATCTAAAGAAAATGTACCTGCTAATTTAGCCACTCCCAAGGGTAAAGTATATAAACTCTCATCTTGGATAACAATTAACGGCCATAAAAAGTCACTCCAAGCACCAATAAATACAAAAATAGCCAGAGTTATTAGTGCTGGTTGAATAGCGGGTAACATCACAAACCACCATAATCCTAACTCAGAACTACCATCCATGCGGGCGGCTTCTTCTATTTCTTTAGGCACTCCCATAAAAGCTTGTCTTAATAAAAAAATGCCAAAAGCAGAAGCTAAACTGGGAAAAATCATTCCTAAATAACTATTTGTTAACCCTAACTGCACTGTCAAAATATATAAGGGAATCATGACTATTTGAAAGGGAATCATAATTGTAGAAACAATCGCAATAAAAATTCCATTCCGTCCTAAAAATGATAATCTGGCTAAAGGATAAGCGGCTAAAGAACAAAACATTAAATTCAAAATTACAGTCAATACAGACACCAAAATACTATTATATAAATATTGCCCAAAAGGTAAAGATTGCCAAACACGAGAGAAATTATTTAAAGTCGGTTGAATGGGTAATAACTGGGGTGGAGACTGTAAAAGATTTTCGGTGGGTGATTTTAAGGCTGTACTAATGAGCCATAATAAGGGAAACAGGGTGAGGAGTGCGATCGCTGTCAATAATCCGTATATGATGAAGATTTGTCGGTTTGATTTTTGGATGTTCATATTTTTGTCTCACTCAAAGACGCAAAGTAATAAGAATTAAGTACCTGGGCAAAATTAATTTAACATTTTTGGAACAAACAAAAATCCCTGTATTCCTTATCTGTTACCTGTTACCTGTTACCTGTTACCTGTTACCTGTTACCTGTTACCTGTTACCTGTTACCTGTTACCTGTTACCTGTTACCTGTTACCTGTTCCCTCTCCCAAATATAAAATTTATTTTGCACGACTACTTATCTGTTATGCTGCTTTTGATATTGATTAAACTAACCGCAAAGTACGCAAAGTACACAAAGGAAGAAAAGAAGTCTTCTTTCCGTTTGAAGGTAGGAGTTCAGTTTTTGGAATAAGCACATGAAGAATACCCTAAATATTGTACTTTTTCTGGTAATATGTTTGACGGTAGTAAGTGTAAGTTATTTGGGATAAGCAACTATGATATCACCACCACAACTATTAACAGATCCATTTTTACAACTACCAACAGAAAATTCTGTGCGTGTAGTTTGGTTTACTGAGTTTGCCGGTGATAAACATTTGGTTGTTTACGGTGATAAATTTGATAGAAATTCAATTGCAAAAACTACTAAACTTAGTCGTGTTCGGGAAGATCAAGAGTCAAGAGTAGCAGATCAAAAGGCAAATGGGCAAGTTTATCAACAACCTGTAAAAAGAGATATTTGGCGACATGAAGCTGAAGTTACTGGTTTAACTCCTAATCTGCGAGTTCCCTATTTTGTCACCAGTATACGAGAAGATGGGAAAAAGGTTAATAGTGAGGTTTTTACTCTTGCACCTACTCCAAAACCCGGTACACCGTTAAAAGTTCTCCTCACATCTGATCATCAATTAAAACCAATGACAGCAGCAAATTTACAAAAAGTTGTGGAAACTGTGGGGAGAGTTGACGGTGTATGGTTTGCTGGAGATTTAATTAATGTTCCAGATCGTGCTTCTGAATGGTTTGATGATAATCGCGGAAATGCTTTATTTCCAGGTTTACAAGGTCGTGGTAATTATACAATGGAATCTAATGATGGTGTCAAGGTTACTTACACTGGTGGGAAAATTATTCAAAATGCCCCTATGTTTCCTTGTATTGGTAATCATGAAGTCATGGGAAGATATCAGAGAAAAAAGAGTTTAAATGATGAATTTAATGATACTGTTCCCCGTGAAGTAGCTGAAAATTTGTATGGTCAAAAATCTTTAATAGATAATTCTTTTAATACTATCACTTACGAGGAAATTTTTACTTTACCTGAAACTAAATCAGGAGGAAAAACCTATTACGCTGTGACTTTTGGTAATGTCCGTTTGGTGGTTTTGTATATTACTAATATGTGGCGACATCCTCAATTAAATTCAGAGAGAAAAGGTAGATATATAGAACCAGAAACAGATTTGAATAAT
The DNA here is from genome assembly GCF_014696235.1 of Sphaerospermopsis sp. FACHB-1194. Lineage (NCBI taxonomy): Bacteria > Bacillati > Cyanobacteriota > Cyanophyceae > Nostocales > Aphanizomenonaceae > Sphaerospermopsis > Sphaerospermopsis sp. FACHB-1194. The sequence continues at coordinate 57,700 of NZ_JACJPU010000022.1, forward strand.
CCTGAAAATTGGGGTTATGGACAGTTAATTTTTGAACCTAGTTTTAAAGGAAGTGATCAATATAATTGGTTGCAGGAAGAATTAAAAAGTCCTGAATTTCAACAGGCAAAATATAAGGTGGTTATGTTCCATCATCCTCCTCATACGTTGGGTGATAATATTGTTCCAGCTTACACTAATCCTTTACAGATTATTGAAAAAGATCAAACAGGAAATATTAAATCTGTAAATTACGAATATCCCAAAAATGCAGATTACATTATTCGTGATGTGATTCCTTTATTAGAAGCTGCTAAAGTGCAGTTAGTATTTTATGGACATTCCCATTTATGGAATAGGTTTGTTAGTTCTAGTGGAATGCACTTTTTAGAAACTTCTAATGTTGGTAATTCCTATGGTGCTGCTTGGGGTGAAAGAAAGCGATATATTCCTGTAAATTATTCAGAAGATAATTATACTAGAATTGGTGATCCTAATGGTTTAGAACCAGTTATACCAACGATTTCTCCATTATTAGGAGAAGATGGTCAACCTTTACCTTATATTGCTAGTAATGAGATTACAGTTTTCAGCATTTTCGACACGGGAACAGGTACTATTAGTAGTTATCGCTTTAATACCAAAAAACCTGATTCGCAAGTTGTAAAATTTGATCAATTTGTGATTGGTAATTGATAATAGTTGATAGTTAATAGGGAAACATCAAATTTATTACCCAGTCACCAGTCACCAGTCACCAGTCACTAGTCACCAATCACCAGTCACCAATCACCAGTCACCAGTCACCTATATTAGATAAAATTTCTTGCGCTCTTTTGATATTATTACTTACAGAATTAGCTGAAGTTTGTAAAGCTGCTTTTTCTGTATCGTTGAGAGTCAATTCTAAAATACTCTCGACTCCACCACATCCTAAACGACAAGGAACACCAATCACTACATCATTTAAACCATATTCACCTTGTAAATAAGCTGCAACTGGTAATAAGCGAGACTGATTTAATAAAATAGATTCTACCATCAAAGAAGTGGCAGAAGCAGGAGCAAAAAACGCGCCGCCTGTGTGCATTAATTCCACAATTTCTGCGCCGCCATTGCGTGTTCTTTGTACTAACTGTTCAATTTTTTCTGCATCTAATAATTCTGTAATCGGAATACCATTAACAGTAGCATAACGGGCTAAAGGAACCATTAAATCACCGTGACTTCCTAAAACCATTGCTTTGACATCCGCAGGTAAAACCCCTAATTCTAAAGCAATGAAAGTTTCAAATCTTGCTGAGTCTAAAACTCCAGCCATTCCCATGATTTGATTTCTGGGTAAACCTGTAACTTGCCAAGTTAAATAAGTCATCACATCTAAAGGATTTGTGACGACAATAAAAATAGCATGGGGAGAATGGGCGATCGCATTTTTTGCCGCTTCAACCACAATTTTGGCATTGATTTTTAGCAAATCATCCCTACTCATTCCCGGTTTGCGGGGAAAACCAGCGGTAATGACAACAATATTAGAATTAGCCGTATCTGCATAATTATTAGTACCGCTAATTTGCCGATTATGTAATTCTAATCCCCTCGCTTCTAACAAATCTAAAGCTAAACCTTGGGGCATTCCTTCGACAATATCTAACAATACTACATCGGCCAAATTTTTCTCCGCGATGCGTTGGGCTAAAGTGCTACCAACTCTACCCGCACCCACAATAGTCACACGGGGAGATTTACAGAAAACAGGGGAAGAAGGTAAATCAGACATAAGAAATATTTTCTTGACAATTGCAATTCCTGACTAATAGTAGAGTCAATACTTTTCGGTTAAGCCCAAAAAATAAAATTCTGTAGGTTGGGTTGAGGAACGAAACCCAACATTTATAGACATTTCTTGGGTTTTACTTTGTTCAACCCAACCTACAAAAATCCTTAACCGAACAGTATTGATAGTAGAGTAGATTAGTAGATATTGATATCCACTGAAGTTAGAAATTTAATTTCTAATTTAATTTGGAGCATCCCAATTTGGAAAAAAATCACCACAGCAAAACCAAAAAATCTCTTAAATTCTTTTACCTTTGTGTCCTTTGCGCCCTTTGCGGTTCAATCATATCCAGTTCCTTGGATTATTTTATTTCCTTGGATAGAAATAAATTTACAAATTTGGGAAACTCCCAATTATTTAGTCATCTTTAGATGACTTCAGCTATTAGCAAGGAACTTAAGTTCCTTGCGGGAATTGTACACTAAAGCACAACCTTTGTTATGCAAACTCTTCCAATTGTTCTAATTTTAACCAAATATTGGGAGTTGGTACTTTTCCGAACTTCACCAAAGCATAATCACCTTTAATATCTACTATTTCCCCTGGACTATCAAATAAATAGGAGGGAAAGCGAGTATCACTAGCTTTTGCTTCTACACTATTTTCCAACTTCTCGCGCACAGCACGAACCATATTTCCTTTTTTTACAGCCATGAGTTCCTCTGACGATTCATCAACGCTTTTACTAAAAATTTTATCTTGTGGGAAGATCAAAGGCAGATTTTCTTGAGTTAAAAAAGAGCAGAAACCCAGATACACGCAAGGTATTAAATACCTAAACAATACGGTTGACAATTGTCCATACTTCTCCATCAGAACGAACATGGGGAACTGAAATGGTTTTGAATCCGGTAATGAACGGTTTATAGTACACTTGCCAATACATGGGGCTAAGTTCATCAGCACAAGCTTTGAGTAGTTTAATTTCTTCTGCTAGTTCTTGTGCGAGTTCATTTACCCTTTGGGCGTGAATTTCGGCTACTTTTTTCGCTGCTTCTAATTCTTGTTGTTGTTGAGCAAGACGTTTAGAAAAAGTTAGTGAACCATTTAACTGAGCTTGTTTTTGTTGTTTTTGTTTTTCTAAAAAAGCGATCGCATTATCTATACCTTGAATTTCTGCCGCAATTTTGGGATTTTCCCTAGCTTGACGGCGATAAGCTTCAACTATTGCCAAATTTGTATTATTTTCACTAGATTCTATACTATTTTGAGTTAATGCAGCCCTTTCTCTTAGGAGAGCTTGAATTTGTGAGTTGAGTTCTTTGATTTCTACTTGAATTTTATCCATATATATATTATAATGATAGGCTACGGTAAATTTTAGCCCAAAGTGCGATTTCTTACAAAACATTAATAAACCGAGTTTTATATGTGTACGTTCGCAAATTAAATGTCGCTTTTCGCAACTCCTGTCGCAATAGAATGTAATAGATGAAACCTTTACTATGTAAGGAGTATAGCTTATTTATCTCTACCACAGACCAATTTGCCTATTTTGCATATTGTATGGGGCGTGATCTTGGTTAGCACAAAATACCAGAGTTTTTTGATTTTGATCTATTTCTGCCATGAACAATTGCACTCGGTAGCGTTCCCGTTCTTCAATTTCAATAATGCGATTAAAGTCTGTTTCTGTATAGGTTTTTTCATCATCTATTGCCCCTTCTATGACATCATCATCAGGACTGTAAATATATTCATCTAAGAGGATGTTTTAAAAGTCCCTCATGATGTATCAAAAATTTTAGATCCCCCTAAATCCCCCTTGAAAAGGGGGACTTTGATTCTAGTTCCCCCCTTATTAAGCTCACAGGGGTAGGTTTTTAATATTATCTGTTGAGGCAGGACCTGGAAGACAAGGAGGGAAAGTAGACAAGGAAGATTTTATCAGCACAATGGTCTTTTTGTTACCAAGAGAATATGATTTTGTACGGTTTTCCTCCCTTGTCCACTGTCCTTCCTTGTCCCCCAAGTCTTGCCCTCACGACAATGTAAAAAACCTACCCTTGTAAGCCCTTATTAAGGGGGCTTAGGGGGGATCTGCAAGTGTATAAAGTCACCATCTAAAACTTTTCAAACACCCTCTAAGATATCATTTACCGATTGCTTTAAAAATGATATAATATATATAAACCAGGGACAAAATTCGGCTTCATGCCGTGTGATTGTCAAGCAAAGTCTTAACAATCCTATATCCCTGGTATTTTTGTAGCTGTTAGAGGGTTTTTACGAGTATAGTACACCCCATACCTAGCAAATCTTGTGTCATCAATATCATGCACAAGTGCAAATTTTGACCAGAGAAACTCAATATATCTATCCTCACCTCTCTCATACAAGCGTTGTAAAGCCCACAGAAAGTAATCTACAGCTTGTAAACTTGGACAATTAGGAGGGATGTTAGCAGTTATATTAATAGTTGCTGTACTGGTAATACCCCATTGTTCAGCGAACTTTGCTCTAGCTGATTCTAAAGCAACTTTGAAGGCTTCGGTTCTCTCAGAAGTACCTCGTCTAGCAAAGCAAATATTATATTCATCATCCTTGTGTAAACGATCCTTAAATAAACGCCGCGTCAAATAATCATATTTATCAAAGCGAATTTCATTTACTTTATTCAGAACATCCCATAGCAAAGTCCCGCTAATCATGCGGTTATTCACATCTTTGAAAACCTTAGCGATAACATCGGCGCGTTTATTACCAGCTTTGCTTTTGAGATTCCGCAAATAAGCGAGTAAACCTTCACCTTTGTTACCATCTGGTAAAACTGCTTCATCATTATTGATGAAACTTTTTAATTTATCGCTGGTAAAATCTTCATTAGCAGCCCAATCACGCCATCGATAAGGCGGTTTAATAGTTGGTTTATACTCAATTCTCTCTAATTTTGCATCTGCTTCATGCAGTTTCTCAGAATCATCCAACAATTTCAAGAACATTATCCAAGTCAACTGGGGAAGACGGTCTAATTCTCCGTTTAGACCTTTATCTGTCCGCATGATATCACGGGCTGATTTTACCACGCTGCCTAGTTTTTGGGCGGTGGTGACGGATTTATCGTTTTGTTTGGTGGTGCGTTTGGGCATTATTAAATCTGATACTTTTTTATATAATGATTGAAGTATACTTCACCTTTACTATTCTGGTATTTTCAGTCCTAAGTCATTTAGTAAGCGTTTACCGTATTCAAAGTTTTCTTCTGTTGTTTGTATCTTACTTTCAGGTAATTTTTTTTCAGAGTATTTGTCATTAATGCAATGATAATAAGAATTAGGTTTTTCATATTTATATAAATATATAAACTTACTTTCCAAGTAAAGTATTTGTGCTTTATCCCAATATTCATCTCTGTCTCTACTGGTCAGTAGAAAAACTTTATCCCAAAATTTTATTTTATGCTTAGAAATTCTCTCCAAGAAATTATTGGTTTCTCCTACATATATAGCTGGTCTTCCTTTATATTCACCTGTTAAGAAATAGACACCACTGAGTTTATATTGCTCTCTATTTTTAATTGTTTTTAATTGCAATTTATCCAAGCAATAAGCTTTTTCTATTCGATTATGTATTTGAGCAATTGAAATGTTGTCATTGTTAGTATATTTGTGGGGTATTTCACTCTTAATACCTGTAGTTATTAGGTGTGATTCATTTTTATGATCATGAAAATTTGTTTCTTCATAATTTTCAGATGAAGATTCTATTTTGATGTTTGTAGGTTCTTCATGTAATTCTTTTTCATATACATACAATTCTGGTAAAAGATTATAATTATTACAGGCTATGTCATTAATTTTTACATTTTTGAGTATACCAAAAATATCATTATATTTTTGAGATGTAATACAATTGCGATTTTGATTATTATCAAATAATAATCTCATAATCTCTTCATGCTGGTTAATATCAGTATCATTAATCATTGAAATTAACCCACGGCGTTCAATAGCTTTATTACTGTTCAGTACAAAAATACAGCCAGGAGTATTGGTAGCATAATAATATTTAGGATGATTAGGTAGTTTAATTATACAATCTATGTAGTCAGCACGGACTAAAGTTTCTCTAATATTATTTAGACTTATAATATTAGAATCTAAAAAATAATTTGGAAGAAATATAACTGCTCGTCCATCTTTTGACCATTTTTTAATTATTAAATTTAGCCAATCACCCAAATCTTTATCCTTGTTTATAAAAGGTGGATGGCAAATAATAACATCATATCCTTCTGGATGTATATTTATGTTTGTATTAAAACAATCTCCTACGGAAATATTTTCGTTAATATATTCATATCTGCTAAATAGATTACTAAACATTGTTGAACACAATGATAATTTTTGTTCATCTGCTGGACTAATTTCACTTATTGCCCTTAATAAGTGTCCCGAACCACAAGCATCATCATAATTATCTTTTAGTGCATCTAGTAATAAATGAGATATATTATGAGATGATACGAAATTACCTATATCATTTTGTGCTATTTTGTTAATCAAATTGTCCCATACAGAGGAATTAATTTTGTTATTTTCCATGATGTTTTATTATGCTGAATAAAGTAAACTTTGCAACTGATTTACAGCGTCCCTCAATTCCTGAATACCCCCAAACCGTTCAGCAATTTCAATTACATTACCATAATTATCAAACTCCCGATTAGCCTTAAAAGTCGTGGGAATATTAAACTCCTCAACTCCCTTTTCAGCATACTTATCCAAAAGTATCTCTAAAATTTCCCTTGCTTCCTCCCCATATTGGTTAAAAAAGTCAGACTTACCACGACGCAACCTTTCAACCCGTTGTTTGTAAGTCAACACCGGAGCATCAAAGGCTATATGACATAATAAATCAAAAGGATCAGCATCGGGAAAACTTGTAACTGCTTTTAACTCATCAAAATCAATTCCCCTATCTGCCAATAAATCAATAATTTCTGCCCGTTCTTCAGGAACAGCCCAGCGTTGTTGTATTTCTATAGTAGAACGATAGAGAGTTCTAACTTGTTCTCTCGTATACTAGGTAGTTTGGCAACGCGGACAGTAATTTGGCAAGAAGGACAACAATTTGTCAACGCGGACAAATAATCTGGCAAGTGACAATTAACAATCGGGATGACTGGATTCGAACCAGCGGCCCCTTCGTCCCGAACGAAGTGCGCTACCAAGCTGCGCTACATCCCGTAAAAAAAATATGCTTATCAAGACTAGTATATCATAACCATAGCCAAATAAAAAAACAAAATATTTTATAAAGGACTTTGCTTGCTAGGATTATAGTTGTATAACTTCAGTAAACAAAGCGGATTGTGACTGTAAAACCAGACTGGTTGCGGGTAAAAGCACCGCAGTGGGAGCGCGTTGGTAACGTTAAAGAAATTTTACGGGATTTAGCCCTGAATACAGTTTGTGAAGAAGCATCCTGTCCCAACATTGGCGAATGTTTCAACGCTGGAACTGCTACATTTTTAATTATGGGTCCAGCCTGTACCAGAGCTTGTCCTTACTGTGATATTGACTTTGAGAAAAAACCCAAACCCTTAGATCCCACCGAACCCGCAAGACTCGCGGAGGCTGTTCGCAGAATGCAGCTAAATCACGTCGTGATTACTTCCGTGAACAGAGATGATTTAGTAGATGGTGGTGCGTCCCAGTTTGTTAAGTGTATTAACGCAGTTCGTGAAGTATCACCCAAAACTACTATTGAAGTGCTAATTCCTGATTTATGCGGAAACTGGGATGCACTAGAAATCATACTCCAGGCTAAACCAGAAGTCACAAACCATAATACGGAAACCGTCCCACGTTTGTATCGTCGAGTACGTCCCCAAGGTGACTATCAAAGAACGATGGTTCTGTTAGAACGTACTCACCAAATTTGCCCTAGCACTTACACCAAATCTGGTATCATGGTCGGTTTAGGTGAAACAGATGCCGAAGTTCGCCAAGTCATGCAAGATTTACGATCAGTAAAATGTGATATTTTGACCATTGGGCAATACCTCCAACCCAGTCAAAAACATCTGCAAGTTACTGATTTTATTACTCCTGAACAATTTGCAGCTTGGCAAGCTTATGGTGAAGAAATCGGATTTTTACAAGTTGTTTCTTCCCCCTTGACAAGAAGCTCCTATCATGCTGAACAAGTCAGGGAATTAATGAAACGTTATCCCAGATAGGGGACTGGTGACTGGTGACTGGTGACTGGTGACTGGGGAGAAAATTCTTTCCCTGTTCCCTGTTCCCTTCTTCCCCAATTACTAATTACCAATTACCCATTATCCATTACCCATTACCAATGACCAAAACGATCGCTATTTTAGGTGCAGGTGCTTGGGGTACAACCCTGGCAAATTTAGCACGTGCAAATGATCATCAGGTGCGTTTATGGTCACGCCAGGGTGATCTTTCCTTAGAGGATGTTGTTAAAAATGCCGAAATAGTCCTATCCGCTATATCTATGAAAGGTGTACAGGATGTAGCGTTATCGGTTAAATCTTGTCAAATATCTCCACAGACAATATTTGTCACCGCTACCAAAGGTTTAGATGCGAAAACAACCCGTACACCTTCCCAAATTTGGCAAACCGAATTTCCTGATCATTCAGTAGTTGTCCTTTCAGGCCCTAATTTATCTGAAGAAATTTCTCAGGGTTTACCCGCTGCTACCGTAGTAGCCAGCAAAAATACCGCTGCTGCCCAAGTCGTGCAACAAGTCTTTTCTTCTGGACGTTTTCGTGTGTATACTAACTCTGATCCGGTAGGTGTGGAACTAGGTGGTACACTCAAAAACGTGATGGCGATCGCATCTGGTGTCTGTGATGGTTTGCATTTGGGAACTAATGCCAAAGCAGCTTTAGTAACTCGCGGCTTGACAGAAATCATTCGTATTGGTAAAGTTTTGGGCGCAAAAACGGAAACTTTTTATGGTTTATCCGGTCTAGGAGATTTGTTAGCCACCTGCAACAGCCCCTTAAGCCGTAATTATCAAGTCGGCTATCAGTTGGCCAGTGGAAAAACGCTGACAGAAATTCTCGCCTCTTTACCAGGAACTGCTGAAGGTGTAAACACTTGTCAAGTTTTGATGCAAATATCCCAGGAGCAAAATATTACTATGCCTATTACTGAGCAGGTTTATCGGTTATTGGAAACTCAAGTTACACCCAAACAGGCATTAGATGAACTCATGTTAAGAGATACTAAGCCAGAATATCACCAATAAATTAATGGCTTGCACCATGCTCCACTATAAGCATTATTTCGTAACTCACATCTGCTAATTACCAAATAATCACTAAAGAAATTGTTAAATCGTCAGGAAACTACTTCCACCATCATGTAAATATAACTATGTAGTTTATCAACAGCAAAATTACTAGGGATAGAATTGTACATAGTTATGAAAATAACCGTAAATATTCCTAGAACATCTCAGTTAACTAAGTCAGTGATTACCGCAAAAAGCAGGTAAATGAAGTCAACAATTGATGTACTTTTTATTTACTTTCCCTATGTACCAAGAAGCTTTGACTGCTATACAGACGTTCGTCCTTAGAGAAGTTCCACCAGAACATCTCTACATACCGCTACTGTGTTTCCAGCCTGGCTGTAGCTAGAAACGTCTATGAGTTCAATCAAAAACCTACAGTCACCAAAAAAATTCGGTAAAAGTGTATCCCTAAGTGAGTTCAAGAATCTAATTTTATACCATTAATAATTTTGGTTGTAGCTTAGGTAGGGTAAGTTGAGTTGTGTACTAGCGAATTATATTCGCCACCTACTTTTCAGACAGCCCCGCAGAATTAGTACAATCTTCCTTCTGCAAAGAATTGTACTGCAAAATTCAATTGTGTTATTTCATCGTGAATTACGGGAACAATAGCAACAGTTGATGATCTGACCGTAATTTTAGCGATTTTAGCTGACCGTAATCTATTAGTACCTTCACAATTAAGACATTATGCCCGCAACATCTTTTCACACAGATGCAGCCTACGATTCCCAAAAGTCTAACCTAACATTAGACTCTGATCTAAATTCTGATCTCAATATTGATGAGGGTGATTTGTCCCTAGATGAACTACAAGATATAGAAATAGCTGCTGTTGATCCTCATAACTTGGCTGCAAATAATACCAACCGTCGTAGTACAGACCTAGTACGTTTATACCTTCAAGAAATTGGCCGAGTACGTTTGTTAGGGCGGGATGAAGAAGTTTCCGAAGCTCAAAAAGTACAGCGATATTTGCGGATGCGGATCGTGCTTGCTAACGCAGCAAAACAAGGTGACGCTGTAATTGCCCCTTATCTGAATTTAATAGAAGTTCAGGAGCGTTTAGTATCTGAATTAGGACACCGCCCCTCATTAGAAAGATGGGCTAGAACTGCTGGCATAGAATTATCCGAGCTTAAACCTACATTATCAGAAGGTAAAAAACGCTGGGCGGAAATTGCCAAGTTGACAGTAGAAGAACTTGATGAAATTCAATCTCAAGGACTTCAAGCCAAAGAACACATGATCAAGGCTAACTTGCGCCTTGTAGTATCTGTTGCCAAAAAGTATCAAAATCGTGGCTTGGAATTATTAGATTTGGTACAAGAAGGTACTTTAGGATTAGAACGAGCAGTAGAGAAATTTGATCCTACAAAGGGTTATCGTTTTAGTACCTATGCTTATTGGTGGATACGTCAAGGAATAACCAGAGCGATCGCTACTTCCAGCCGGACAATTCGCCTACCTGTTCATATTACCGAAAAACTCAACAAAATCAAAAAAGCACAACGGAAAATTGCTCAAGAAAAAGGTCGTACACCTACTTTAGAAGATTTAGCACTTGAGTTAGATATGACACCTACCCAAGTGCGGGAAGTTTTGTTGCGAGTTCCTCGTTCTGTTTCACTAGAAACCAAAGTAGGGAAAGACAAAGACACCGAGTTAGGAGATTTATTAGAAACTGATAGCGTTACCCCAGAAGAAATGTTAATGCGAGAATCTTTACATAAAGATTTGCAGCATTTACTAGCAGATTTAACCACCCGTGAACGTGAAGTGATTCTGATGCGGTTTGGTTTATCCGATGGACATCCCTATTCATTAGCCGAAATAGGCCGCGCTTTAGACCTCTCACGAGAAAGAGTACGACAAATAGAATCCAAAGCCTTACAAAAACTTCGCCAACCCAAGCGCCGTAACCTCGTCCGCGACTATTTAGAATCTTTAAGTTAGGGTGATTGGTGATTGGGAAGATGAATAACCCAATGCCCCATACCCCATGCCCAATAACAACTAACAAACATTCTCAATAAGTTAGGATTGTTGCAAATTGCTCCTAATATTTGTTATATTCTCAATTAACAGGCTTTGTTGAGAAAATTTAGTATGACTGTCTACACAACTGGTTCACTTAAGGCAGAACTAAACGACCGAGGCTGGCGTTTAACTCCTCAACGAGAAACAATTCTACATATATTTCAAGAACTTCCCCAGGGTGAACATTTAAGTGCTGAGGATCTTTATCATCGCCTAGAAAGTGATGGTGAGGGTATCAGTTTATCAACCATCTATCGCACCCTCAAGTTAATGTCCAGGATGGGAATTTTACGGGAACTAGAGTTGGGTGAAGGACATAAACACTATGAAATTAACCAACCTTACCCCCATCATCACCACCATCTGATTTGTGTTCGTTGTAATACTACAATTGAGTTCAAAAACGATTCAATTTTGAAAATCGGTGCAAAAACAGCCCAAAAAGAAGGTTATCACTTATTAGATTGTCAATTAACTATTCATGCTGTTTGTCCCAAATGCCAACGGGCATTAATGCCACTTTAGCTAATGTGTCAGGAGTCAGGAGTCGTAGGGGCGAAGCATTCGGAAAATAGCCTTGGACGAGAATTGATAATTGATGTCCCGAATGCTTCACCTGTACAGGAGTCAGAATATTTGATCAATCAGCATAGGAATCAATAAGTGATTGGTGATTGGTGATTGGGCGGATGAATAACCTAATGTTCAATGCCCAATAACTAATTTTCTTCTATAGCTGCTTCTGCTTCATGGACTAAATTTCTCAAATTTTCCAAAGTTTCTAAATTGACATCTTCCCATAAACCTCGTTTGTGTGCTTCTAGCAACCTTTCAGCTATATCTCGCAAAGCCCAAGGGTTTTTGTTGTGAATAAACTCACAAACTACAGAATCTTGTAAATAATTATCTACAATTCCCTGATACATATAATTTTCCACACATTGGGCGGTGGCATCGTAGGCAAATAAAAAATCTACCGTTGCTGCCATTTCAAACGCGCCTTTATAACCATGACGCATTACCCCTGCTATCCATTTCGGGTTAACCACACGGGAACGATAAACCCTAGTAATTTCTTCTTTGAGTTTACGGACTTTGGGTTGAGATGTATTAGCATTATCACCAAAATAAGTTTCGGGGTTTTTGCCTTGGAGAGAACGAACCGCAGCAGTTAAACCACCTTGAAACTGATAATAGTCATCAGAATCAAGTAAATCATGTTCTCGATTATCTTGATTATGTAGAACAACCTGCATTTTTTTTAATCTTTCGACAAATACTTCTTGAGAGGTGACAGTATTATTATTCTCTGTTCCCTTGTAAGCGTAGGAACTCCAGTTGATGTAAGCTTGGGCTAAATCTTGATCAGTTTGCCAGTTTTGGGAAGAGATTAAACCTTGAAGTCCAGCACCATAAGCACCGGGTTTAGAACCAAAAACCCGATAAAGCGATCGCTCTTTGGCAACTTCTAAACTTAAACCTTGTTGTGTCCATAAATCAATATCTTGCTTTACCGCACCTACTAACGGGTTTTCCTCCTCTGGTTCATCTAAACTTGCAACCGCTGCCACTGCTTGAGAAAATAGATCAATTAAATTAGGAAAAGCATCACGGAAAAATCCCGAAATTCTCAAAGTCACATCAACACGGGGACGACCTAAAATTGATAAAGGTAGAATTTCAAAATCTACTACTCTTCTAGCTGCACCATCCCAAATCGGTTGCACACCCAATAAAGCTAAAGCTTCCGCAATATCATCTCCTCCTGTTCTCATGGTAGAAGTTCCCCAAACTGATAAACCCAGAGTTTTGGGATATTCTCCATGTTCTTGAGTGTAGGTTTCAATGAGATTTTCTGCTGCTTTTCTGCCCACATCCCAGGCGGTTTCTGTAGGAATAGCGCGAATATCTACAGCATAGAAATTTTTACCTGTGGGAAGAACTTCTGGCCTTCCTCTTGTCGGTGCGCCAGATGCAGCACTAGGAACATATTTTCCATCTATTCCTTTAAGTAAGTTGGTAATTTCTTGGGTTGTGTTTTTTAATGCTGGAAGAAGTTTTAATTCTATCCAGTTAAGGACTGGTGACTGGTGACTGGTGACTGGTGACTGGGAATTGATGATTTTTTCGACTAAAAAAGCGGCTTCTTCTTCTAATAGTTCAATGACATCGCCGTGGGTATGACAAGATTTAATTTGCACGCAGAGACGCAGAGGCGCAGAGAGAGTTGCAGGAGGATGAAATTTATTACTGTATTCTGTTGTTAAAGGATCGAAATCTAAACCCCAATTTTCTGCGATCGCACGGGTAATTCCGATAGAATGACGGTTGGGGATGCGGGCGATCGCAATGATTAAATCTCTTAGTTGTCTACCTTGGGGAACTTGTCCGAAAATGTGTAAACCGTCGCGGATCTGTGCTTCTTTGAGTTCGCACAAATAACCATCTAAGGAGTTTAAAATTAAACTTTCAAAGTTTACAATATCCTTTTCATCAGTGATACCTAAATCTTTGTAGAGATTTTCTTTGATGACTAATTCTTGAATGCGATCGCGTAATGTGGGTAAACGAGAAGGATCTAATGTTTCTGCTTCGTAATATTCATCAATTAAATTTTCTACCTGTTGCAATGCTCCATATAATTCCGCCCGTGTCATGGGTGGTGTCAGATGGTCAATGATTACTGCTTGAGAACGACGTTTAGCTTGTGAACCTTCACCTGGATCATTAACAATAAAAGGATATAAATGAGGCATGGGACCAAAGGCTATTTCAGGATAACAAGTATTAGATAAAGCTACACTTTTACCTGGTAACCATTCTAAATTGCCATGTTTTCCGACATGAATGATCGCATCACTGCCAAAAATTTCTCTTACCCAATAATAAAAAGCCAAATAATCGTGAGTTGGTTCTAAATCTGGTGCATGATAATTTAAACTCGGATCATTTTCATAACCCCTTGATGGTTGAATACCTACAAAAACATTACCAAATTGAATACCGGGAATCGGAAATTGGTGATTGGTGATTGGGTTATTTACCTCCCCATCTCCCCAACGTTCAATAATTCTTTGTTGTACAGGTGCGGGTAAACTAGCAAAATACGCTTGATATTCTTCTACAGAAAGACTTTGATTTACTCGTTTCCAATCTTTTCCTTCTGGATCATTGGTAACACCAGCAGTTAAAATTTTAATTAACTCATCACCATCAGCGGGGATATTTCCCACATCATAACCAGCCGATTTTAAGGACTTGAGGATTTCTACACAACTAGCAGGAGTATCCAAACCTACGCCATTAGCCAGCCTACCATTGGTGTTGGGGTAATTTGCCAAAATTAGAGCTAGACGACGTTCTGAGGGCATTTTATGGCGTAATCGGACCCAATTTGCAGCCAGTTGGGCAACAAAATCAATGCGATCGCTCAAAGGTTCATAAACGACTACATCAGTTTCCAAGTCATCATTGCGAGTTTGCCAACTTTTAAAAGAAACCGCCCTAGTAATAATCCGCCCATCTACCTCTGGTAAAGCCACATTCATGGCCATATCACGGGGAGTTAAACCCTGTAACTGTGCTTCCCACTGTTCCACTGAACTAGCACAAAGAATCACCTGTAACACCGGCACATCTAACTTTTCCCACAGTTCAATTTGCGGTGTTTCCGTCTCCAAACGTGCTAGAGAAAAACTGGTAGTGTTTAATAACAGGCTAATAGGTTGAGAATCTTCAGGTTGAAAAAACTTGATTAACTCATCAGTTACACCTGGTTCACGTAAAGAAGAAACAAAAATCGGTACAGGTTGTAAATTTTTCTTGATTAATGCAGTACATAAAGCATCAATAACTTTTGTATTTCCGGCTAAATAATGGGCGCGGTAGAATAAAATACCTATTTTGGGTAACTGGGAAAAATCTTCCCCCTGCTCCCTGCTCCCTGCTCCCTGTCCTTTATACAATCCCACACGGGGAACAGGTTGTGGTTGTGGGGGGTTGAATGTGGTTAAGAGGGAAATATCAGAGATAAAAAGTAGAGCATTCAGGAAATTTTCTATACCACCTTCCCGGAAATACTGCCATACTTGGTTAACAAGTTCAGTAGAAATAGTTGATTTTGATATTAAATCTGGATCAAGAGCGTCGTCTCCAGGCATTACAATTAAAGTTATGCCATTACTTGCGGCAATTTCCTGCACCACTTCCAAACCATACGCCCAATAGGAACTTCCTCCTAATAGGCGCAAAACAATTACCTGGGCAAGTTCTAAAACTTGTTCGCCATAATTATCAATACTGATTTGTTGCTGTAGTTGCAGCAGGTTAGCAACTCTAATTTGAGGAAATTCGGCAGGTAATTTTGGTACTGTTGCTGCTAAAGTTTGAATGTCGGTGTCAGCAGCAGTAATCAAAACGAAAGGGGCTGGGGTTTGTTCCAGAAGAACTAAACCGTCTGACTGATTCCATCCGCCTGGTGTGGCACTTATACGATGCATAATTCTTTATTACTACCTTAAACTGTTGATTAGTACACAATCACAAAAAACCAGGAAAAATCCTGCAAGTCCTACGAACAGGCTAAGACGATGGGAAGATAGGGAGATGGGAAGCTGGGGAGGTAAATAACCCCATTACCCATTACCCATTCCCCATTACCCTACTTAGGTATTCCGCCCATCTCATTAGAATTTTGAAAATGCTTAGTTCTCCCGATTTGAGCTTTTCTCGAACCTTGCCTTTAAGTATATTTAATCGGCTTGGCGAGTTGTTGCACCAGATGGCTCAAGCAATAGGCAGTGCTGCTTTGGTACTTACAGAAGCTGTGCTGGCGCGGATTCTCATTCCTGTTGAGTGGCAACAACAACGATTTACCCTTGTAGTTTCTGAGCGATTTAGTGCGCTGTTGTTAGGCAACATAGAGGCAGGGGAAGAGGGAAGTAGGGTAGCACACAAGGAAGATGTTACCTTAAATTGCTTAAATGCTAGTTTGACATTTAATTCCCAAGCGATCGCTGCTTTTGTATCTAATTTAAGAAATTTATTTGAGTCTCATTCTTACACTTACAAAAACATCACACAATATCAACAAGTTCTTGCTCCTAATGATGCAACGCTGCAAAGTAAATTTACCCTATTGTTATTGGAATATCTCCTCCCACTTGTTAACAAGGACTCACAAACATCTACTATTTCCATTCTCACGGAAGGTTTTAGTTGTAAACCTGTAGAAGATGCTCTCACAAAACAAATTGCCCAAGAACGGCTGTTAAATAAGGTAACAACGCAAATCCGTAAAAGTCTAGATTTGCCTGTAATTATGGACACGGCAATTACTCAAGTACGTGAGTTTTTGGAATTAGATAGATTAGTCATCTATAAATTTTTATCATCTCCAGCTAATACGCAAAACACATCTCTTAACTGTCAATATTTAGCACCTACTGTAGTCAACTCTAAACTTACAGAACAAGACCGTCAACAGTATGGGGGTTGTGTAGTATATGAATCTCTAGGACAAGATTCGATTACCTCTGTTTTGAATTTGCAAGAAGAAAACTGTCTGAATCGAAATTCTGGATCTTGGGAAAAATATCACCAAGGTTTTACTTTAGCAGTAGATGATGTAGAAAAAACCTATTCCCTAGAAGATTGTTTATTGAATTTTTTAAGGAAGAATAAAATTAGGGCAAAGTTGGCAGCCCCGATTATTTTTGAAGATAAACTTTGGGGTTTATTAATTGCTCATCAATGTCATACTCCTCGTAATTGGAGTGAAAGTGAAAAAAGCTTGTTGTCATCAGTTGCAGAACAGTTAGCTATAGCTATTCATCAATCTGAATTAATGGGTTCTTTGCGAGAAGCTACACGCACTTTGACTCAAGAAAAACAAACTTTAGAACAACGAGTAATTGAACGGACAATGGCACTGCGAGAAGCACTTTTAGCAGCAGAAGCAGCCAGTCGTCTCAGAAGTGAATTTCTCGCTACTATCAGCCATGAATTATTAACTCCTTTAACTTATGTTATTGGGATGTCTTCTACATTATTGCGCTGGCCTTTGGGTGAGTTAAGTCAACGACAACGGGATTATTTACAAACTATCCATGACAGCGGAGAACACTTATTAGAAATGATTAATGATATCCTCGATTTATCACAGATTGAGGCGGGGAAAACAGTATTAAATATTGCTGAATTTTCTTTAGTGAAGTCAGCAGAAAAGATATTAGACTCTTTATTAGAAAAAGCAACCAGTGAAAAAGTTACCCTGAAACTTGATTTACAAATTAATTCTACCAGTGATATTTTTCAAGCTGATTCTGGAAGAATAGAACAAATTCTTTGGAATTTATTAACTAATGCTATTAAGTTCACCCCAGAAGGTGGTAATGTCACGTTACGTCTATGGGTAGAAGAAAATACCGCTGTATTTCAAGTAGAAGATACTGGAATTGGTATACCAGAAGAAAAATTACCATTACTGTTTGAGAAATTTCAACAACTTGATACTCCCTATCGTCGTCGCTATGAAGGTACAGGAGTTGGTTTAGCTTTAACTAAACAACTGGTAGAACTTCATCGGGGTCGAATTGAAGTAGAATCAACTGTAGGTATGGGTTCAATTTTTACTGTTTGGATACCAAAACAATTAAAATAATTGATAATTGATAATTGATAATTGATAATTGATAATTTGTAATTCAAAAAACTCCAATTACCAATTACCAATTACCAATTACCAATTACCTCAACATCAAACATGATTAATTTAGAAAAAGGATTAATAGTTTCCTGTCAAGCACCTGTAGACTCACCATTACATGATCCTTATATTATTGGCGCAATGGCACAAGCCGCAGTGAATAATGGTGCTGTAGCCGTGAGAATTGACACACCCAATCATATTAAAGCTGTGCGGGAAAAAGTCAATGTACCAATTATTGGACTTTGGAAACAAGTAATAGCAGGTTCTGATGTATATATTACCCCCCAGTTTCATCATGCTGTAGCAGTGGCTGAAGCTGGTGCTGATATTATTGCTATAGATGCCACTACTAGATATCGTCCAGGTGATGAAAAATTAATTGATATTATTACCCGCATTCATCAAGAATTAGGTAAACCAGTCATGGCAGATGTGGATACATTTACTTCTGCAAAATTAGCTGTTGACGCAGGTGCTGATATTGTTGGTACTACTCTTTTTGGGTACACTGCGGAAACTAAAAATTTTGCCCCTCCTGGTTGGGAACTTCTCACACAGATAGTAGAAAAATTAGATACCTTTGTTATTTGTGAAGGTGGTATTTCTTCCCCCAAAGAAGCAAAAAAAGCATTGAATTTAGTAGGTGCTGATGCAGTTGTAGTTGGTACTGCAATTACTGGTATTGATTTGCAAGTGAAAGCTTATGTAGAAGAAGTCAGTAGGGGCGAAGTAGGGGCGAAGCATTCGGAAAATAGCCTGTGATAAAAATTGATAATTTATCGTCCGAATGCTTCGCCCTTAGAGGTTGTTTGAAAAGTATTAGATGAAACCGATAATCTCTAGAAACCTAACCCCCCTTCCCCCCTTCCCTACAAGGGAATGGGGGTTTCAAAGCCTCTCCCCGCGTCGGGGAGAGGTTTGGAGAGGGGTTTATTTATACATTAAAAACTTTTCAAACATCCTCTTACAGGAAAATAAGCTGTTACACAGCTAAATTGTATAATCCTAATATTCTGAACTCTTGTTTAACAGGCAAGATGCCTGTTCCACTTATACAAATTAAATGCACAACAGCTTAACCTTAGACAAAAATTGATCATTGATTGCCCAATGCTGATGCTTCCAGCATACTTCGCAAACGTCCGTACAGACGTGATTGATATTAGTTGGGAGCTTTGCGATCGCTACTCCAAGCCCACCAAGCACAACCACAATGACACAGGTAAAATTCTTGCCATTTGCGACGATTTTCTGGTGTTGTCACAGGCGATCGCCGATTTAACCAAACTTGTACCGCTTCTCTACTGCTAGAGTGACATTTGGGACAGCAAAATTCATAAGCGTGAACTGCTTGATTTGTCCATTCTGGTGGTGTGGGAGCAAAAGCGTCCATATAAATATTTTCAGTAAAGTTTTAGTAGTAAATTAATATACATAATAATATTATCTCTAATAATGAAAATGATAGAGCCAAATATTGAAATTCGCCGTTTGTTAGATGTCATGCCCGCTTCTGGGCGGATGATGACTAAAATTGTCAGTAAACCAGAACAAAGTCAAGTCATAGATGCCGCTTTTCCCTTACCCTGGAGTCAGGATAGACCAATATATATTAATTTTGATTTGTGGCGACGCTTGACAAAACCACAGCGAGATTTACTACTGTTACATCAGGTAAGTTGGTTAACAGGGGTGAAGTGGATACAACCAGACATTTATCAAGGAGTGTTTTTAGCAGGGTTATTGGGTGGAGTAGTGGAAGCTGCTCAGTCTGATGTGATAGGTGTAATTATAGCTGGGGGATTAAGTGCTTTAGCTGGGGTGCGAATCTGGCGCATCAATCAATCCCAAGCATCACAATTAAAAGCCGATACAACAGCCGTTTTTATCGCCCAAAGACGGGGTTATTCAGAAGCAGAAGCAGCCCAACATTTGTTAACTGCCATTGAAACAGTAGCAAAAATTGAAGGGCGTTCTGGTTTAGATTTTAATGAATTAATTAGGTGTCAAAATTTAAGAGCGATCGCTGGTTTATCACCTGTAGGTATTCCAGATAACTATAGTAGGTGACAGGGAACAGGTGACAGGGAACAGGTGACAGGTGACAGTGTGAAAATTCTTTGGGAATTGAGGTTTTATTAATGGTTTACGCCAATTTGAGCTAACAAAATTTGAGCTAACAATAGGAGGAAAACAACATTGACATTAGCATTAGGCATGATAGAAGTATATGGTGTTCCCGCAGCAGTGGAAGCAGCAGACGCAATGTGTAAAGCAGCTAGAATCACATTTGTAGGTTATGAAAATACCGATTTAGGCAGAATTACAATTTTAATTCGTGGTGATGTGGCTGAAGTGAAAATGGCAGTCACAGAAGGATTAGAATCAGTTTTAAAAGTGAATGGTGGTGAGATACTTTCCCATCATATTATTCCTCGTCCCCATGAAAATTTAGAATGTGTTTTACCAATTTATCAAAGTTCTAGGATTAACCAATTTAACACAGATATTCGTTTTCCTCCCCCATTAAGTAATTAATTAGGTTGACTATAGAAATTCTATAAGATGGTAATAAGCCAAATGTGTCATTTGATTTTTATCTAACAATGGAAAATTATCCCAGGCTTAATTTGATTGAACCGCAAAGGACGCAAAGTACACAAAGGTAAGAGGTTTTTAGAGACTTATGTCAGATTTTAATAATTACATTCAAGATTTACAAGACAAGATTAAACATGGTGGTGAACGTAGTCATTACTCTAGTTTGGAACGTCTGATAGAGGGTTTGATTATTGGTGTTAATGTTATAGTGGAAGAAAAAGGTAATCAAGCTGGTATTCCTGACCTGACTATTAGAAAAAATGATCGGGTTGTGGGATATATTGAGGCTAAGGATGTTAATGTTGATATTAGTAAGTTAGATAAATCTGAACAAATTAAACGTTATTTGGAATCTAATATTGGTTATAATTTTATATTAACAAATTATCTTGATTTTCGTTGGTATGTAGATGGTGAATGTGAAAAAATAGCTAAATTAGCTAATATCAAAGACAATGAAATTTCTTTGGTTGATGATTTACAACCGATTACGGAATTATTACAAGCATTTATTAATCAAAAAGCTAAAGATATTAATAACTATTATGATTTGGCTAAAGCAATGGCAACTTATACTAAAACTATCAGAAATGCTATTGAATCATCTTTGATTATTGAAACAACTACAGACGAATTAAAAGAATTAAAAGAAACTTTTAAGAAGTTACTACTTTTAGATATAGATAACGCTAATTTTGCGGATATGTACGCCCAAACTATCGCTTATGGTTTATTTACTGCAAAAATAAATCATGCAAATAATCATGCACAAAACCCAGGAGATTTTGTTTTTAACCGCACCAATGCTAGTATTTATATTACTGAAAGAATACCTTTTTTAAAAGGGTTTTTCGATATAGTAATTAATGCTAATGGTGCTAATAGTGTTAGTAAAATTCACAAATCAATTGAAAATTTAATAGAATTATTTAACACAATAGATATGACCAATATTTTAGAAAATTTTGGTCGAGAAACGCGAACAGAAGATCCGGTTTTGCATTTTTATGAAACATTTTTAGCAGCTTATCAAGCATCTTTAAGAAAAAGTCGCGGTGTTTATTATACTCCTGAACCTGTAGTTAATTTTATTGTGCGTGCAGTTAATGATATTTTAACTGATAGAAATATTTTTGATTTAGAATACGGGTTAGGTAATAGACGAGTAACAATTCTTGATCCTGCAACGGGAACAGGGACATTTTTATATGCAGTCATTAAACAAATGCGTGATAATGTTGCTAAATATGGTGTTGATAGATGGAATCTGTGGTTAAAAGATGCAGAAGTTTTAAATCGTTTATTTGGATTTGAATTATTAATGACTGCTTATACAATAGCACATTTAAAATTAGGTTTATTATTAGCAGATTTTAAATATGAGTTTGCACCAGATGAAAGGTTAAAAATCTATTTAACTAATGCTTTGGAAGAAGGGATAAAACAAGGTGATTTAATTCCTGGTATTACCCAAATTATCGCGGAAGAATCTAGTCAAGCTGCAAATGTGAAAACAGAAATTCCCATTATGGTAGTATTGGGTAATCCTCCTTATTCCGTGAGTTCACAAAATGCGAGTAAACGCAAGAGAATTTTAAATCAAGATGAGAAATATTTAGCAGATGTGGAATATACGGGTTTAGTGTGGAATAAAGTTTTGAAAAATGGTAAAGCTGGAAAAACAATTACAGAATTAACCCATATTGGGGAACTTCTAGAATTATATAAAGGTAGGGTGAGATTAGAAGGTGAGAAAAATATTCAACCTTTAGATGATGATTATATTAAATTTATTCGGTTTGCACAATATCAAATTCAAAAAACTCCTCAAGGTTATGGAATTATCGGTTTTATTACTAATCATTCCTATATTAATGGTTTGATTCATCGAGGAATGAGAGAGGAGTTATTGAAATATTTTGATACTTTATATATAATGGATTTACATGGTAATTCTTTATTAAAAGAAACCTCACCCGATGGGGGTGTTGATGAAAATGTTTTTGATATTCAGCAAGGGGTAGCGATTTTAATTGCTGTCAGGGAAAAAAGCGCACCTGATTATTTTTCTACTGCTTATAAATCTAGAGATGGGGTGAAGGAGTTAGCGCAGGTTTTTTATTATGATTTGTGGGGATGTCGGGAGGAAAAATATAATTTTTTAGAGTCTACAAGTTTAGATAATGTTAATTGGATCGAGGTGAAACCTACTGCACCTAATTACTTTTTTGCACCGAAAAATTTTGATTTAGCTACAGAATATAATCAAGGTTGGAATGTTACAGATATTTTTCCTGTAAATTCAACAGGTGTTAAGACTCATAGAGATCATTTTGTTATAGATTTTGATTTACAACAATTACGTAAAAGAATAGAAGATTTTAGAAATTTAGATATAACAGATGATAAATTAGTTAATATTTATGATCTGCGAGATACTCGTGATTGGAAAATTAGTATCAAAAGAAAATTATTATCTAGTAATCTAGATTGGATGAATTATTTTACTACTTGTTTCTATCGTCCCTTTGATACAAGGTTTTACTATCATCATCAGGATGTCGTAGAGTTAACTAGAAATGAAATCATGCAAAATGTAAATAAATTAAATAATATTGGTTTGATTTTATGTCGTCAACAGTCTCAATCTGGAGAATGGAGTTTAGTGAGTGTTTCTGATCAAATTATAGAATGTTGCGCTATTTCTAATAAAACTAGAGAAACTAATTATTTATTTCTCCTGTATACATACCCAAATACAGATAATGATCAAACAAATCTTTTTGTAGAAAAAACTCCTAATTTATCTACTCAATTTTTAGAAGCAATTAAAAATAAACTCGGTAACACACCCACACCAGAACAAATATTTTACTATGCTTACGCTATTTTTCATAGTCCTACTTATCGCAGTAGATACGCTGAATTTCTCAAAATAGATTTTCCCCGTCTTCCTTTAACCAGTAATCAAAGTTTATTTACTGCTTTAGTAACTAAAGGAGAAGCATTAGTTAATTTACATTTAATGAAATCTGATATTCTGAATAATTTAATTACAACATATCAGGAAATAGGAGATCATCAAATTACTGAAGTCACCTATAATTCAGAATTACAAAGGGTATATATTAATAAACAGAATTATTTTACAGATATTCCTCAACATATTTGGGAATTTAAAATTGGTGGATATCAAGTTTTAGATAAATGGTTAAAGGACAGAAAAAATGCTAAACGCAAATTATCAAATGAGGAAATTATCCATTATCAAAAAATCGTGGTTGTGTTAACTGAAACTTTACGTATTATGGAAGATATTGATCAAATTATTCCTGGGTTTCCGATTGAGTAAATGAGGATTTTCAGGATTTTTATTGGGATTTTTTGATGATGATTGAGAGATTTTTTTGTCAGAATCAGGATATCCAGGATTTAAGGATTTACAGGATTTTTATTGGGATTTTTTGATGATGATTGAGAGATTTTTTGTCAGAATCAGGATATCCAGGATTTGAGGATTTTCAGGATTTTTATTGGGATTTTTTGATGATGATTGAGAGATTTTTTTGTCAGAATCAGGATATCCAGGATTTGAGGATTTTCAGGATTTTTATTGGGATTTTTTGATGATGATTGAGAGATTTTTTTGTCAGAATCAGGATATCCAGGATTTGAGGATTTTCAGGATTTTTATTGGGATTTTTTGATGATGATTGAGAGATTTTTTTGTCAGAATCAGGATATCCAGGATTTGAGGATTTTCAGGATTTTTATTGGGATTTTTTGATGATGATTGAGAGATTTTTTGTCAGAATCAGGATATCCAGGAT